>JAUZPS010000620.1 GCA_030705945.1 Bacillota bacterium | reverse complement strand
CAGGAACACAGAATAAAATAATGACCGATCTATTAAATTTGCTGCAGTGGGAAGAAAAACCAGCCATATTGGATGACATAGATTTTGAAACAATTCAGGATTATTCAAAGAAGATGAAAGCAAATATTCTGATAGGAAATTCTGATGGAAAATTCATAACGGAAAAAGAGGGAATACCTCTTGTCAGAGTAGGTTTCCCCATCCATGACAGGATGGGAGGTCAAAGAAAAGTTATCACAGGATACAATGGAACTATGGCGCTGCTTGACGAGATAACTAATACTCTGATAGATGAAAAATACGGGAGCTACAGAAAGATGATGTATGATAAATATTTTAAAGATGAAGAAAAAGAGAGAGAAAGCGTTGAGAAGAGTAATAAGTTACAGGAAATCGATGAAAAGACTGCTACACATCCCTGCTATAGCGGAGGCGCATGCCGAAATGCAAGAATGCATATACCTGTAGCTCCTGCATGCAATATAGCATGTAATTACTGCAACAGAAAGTACGACTGCAACAATGAAAGCAGACCTGGTGTAACAAGTAAAGTATTGTCACCTGAAGAAGCTCTAAGAAGATTCGTTGAAGTTAAACAAAAGGTCAAAAATCTTAAGGTTATTGGAATCGCTGGGCCTGGCGACGCTCTTGCCAATTTTGAAAACACCAAAAAATCCATTGAGCTCATAAAACAAGTGGACCCAAATATCACCTTCTGCTTATCAACTAATGGATTGATGCTGCCCTATTACGCTGATGAAATTGTAAACTTGGGAGTCACTCATGTAACTATAACAATTAATTCTATAGATCCCAAAATCGGAGCTAAAATTTATAGAAATATAAACTATTACGGAGTTCAACTAACTGGCGAAAAAGCAGCTGAAATTTTAACGGCAAACCAGATAATAGGCCTTAAGATGTTGAGCAAGGCTGGAGTAAAGTGCAAAGTCAATATAGTTATGATAAAGGGTATAAATGATGAGCATATTGAAAAAGTTGTTGAAAAAGTCAAAGAATGCGGAGCGTTCATGACCAATATAATGCCGTTGATTCCTGCGGAAGGCAGCGCGTTTGAAAATATGCTTATGACAACTAATAAGGAATTGAATGAACTTCGTAACAAATGCGGAATTCATTTAAAACAAATGTATCACTGCAAGCAATGCAGAGCTGACGCTATTGGAACCCTTGATAATGATCAGTCCTTGGAATTTGCAGAGTCTGGCTGCGGAGCAAAGGCAATAGAGAATAACGAGTCTGATAGAGTCTACAGGTTTGCTGTAGCATCAAAGACAGGAATGTTTGTCGATCAGCATTTCGGGCACGTAGAAAACTTCTATATATACAGTTTTGAAAACGATAAAGCTGAATTTATTGAGAAAAGACAGGTTAAAAAGTATTGCGCCGGTAATGAAGACTGTGATGATAAAGAAGGATTGATGAGAGATATTTTGGAAGCTGTGAGTGATTGCGACTCGTTACTGGTAATGAGAATAGGATATGATCCTTTAAAAGAACTGGAAAAGTCAGGCGTAAACGTTATTCAGACCTGTGGCAGAGTTGAAGAGGGTATGAGACAAGCAATTAAAGTTCTGGGAGAAAAAAGAGTCGCAACTTGTATGTAATTAAGGGAGTTTCAAAAAATTCCTTGTTCAAGTTTTGTATGGTGAAAACCCATTATATTAAGTTTTTGAAACGACCAGTTGCTAAGTTTTTTTTGATGCTACCTGAATCAATTAATAACTCAACTTGCCCACTTCAAATTAAGATATTAATGATGTGGGAAAGTTGAGGTATATAAAATTATTATATTTAAGGGAGATGATTTTTATGCAAAAACCTAAGTATCACGTATTTGTTTGTACTAGTTCCAGAATTAATGGACAGCAAAAAGGTTATTGTTTTTCTAAGGACTCAGTATCTATCGTTCAGGCATTTATGGAGGAGATAGAAAGCAGGGACCTTTCCTCAGATGTTATGATTACCAATACAGGCTGCTTCGGAATATGCAGTCAGGGGCCAATAGTTGTTGTATACCCGGAAGGGGTTTGGTATAAGGAAGTTTCAGTAGATGATGTAGCAGAAATTGTAGAATCTCATTTTGAAAATGGAAACCCTGTAGAAAGGCTGATTATAAAGTAAGAATGCGTGTTGAGAGATAAATAGCCAAATGTATAAGATTGATTGATTTTGATTCAGAGAAACGGTAAAGTCTATTATCTTGCAGAAATGGGTGGTAAATATGGCTTTGCACATTGATAACGGCGAAGTAATAAAAGTTATCGACAGATCATTGCCTGAAATATTTTATAACTCCAGAATGTCAGATATCCATCAAATACTTAAATATTGTTATATTTTGCCTCTGGTGGGAGTTGACTTAATAGAAATTGACTCTGGAGTAATTAAGAAAATAGGCAAATTACCTGTAGGGGTTAATTTTATCTATAGACTGAAATCCGAACATGATATAGATGTATGCATCAAGCATAATATCAATTACTGTGTTGTAAATTGGGTAAAGTTAATGAATCCTTTTTTCTACGATTGTCTTGAAAAAGATGAATTTAATATTACCGCAGAATTTGAAGCAAACTCAGTTCATGATCTTAAAAAGCTTTATAGTCTACTTGAAATTAAAAAGATGAAAAAGATCAATAATATAAGGATAGTTGGCTTGTCGAGGATGTTATCGGATTCATGGGCAGATGTTATAAGAAATATAAAAGAAAATCATGGAGTTAATGTTGATATATGTCCAAGAAATAACTTCTCTTTAGCTACATCCATATCTGTTGAAGCAGCTATGAAAAGTGTTGCAACTGTGACGGCATCCTTTGGAGGTATTGGAAGAAACGGCGGATTCACGCCTTTGGAAGAGTTTTTAATGGCTATCAAGGT
>JAUZPS010000062.1 GCA_030705945.1 Bacillota bacterium | reverse complement strand
ATATAAAAAGCACTATTAATCTTACATTTGACGGAGCAAAATAACGAACGCTTTAACGTTATTTTGCGATAGGCAAATGTAAAAGATTAATTGCTTTTTATATAGATATTTTGCAATAAACATTTTACATCCATTTTTTATATTGCAAAATATATACGTTGATTCATAAGTTGCGAAAAAGAATTTTATTTTTAATTTTAGGTAGGTATCAAAAAAACTTAGCAACTGGACGTTTCAAAAACTTGATATAATGGGTTTTAGTCATATAAACTTGAACAAGGAATTTTTTGAAACGCGCTTATTAACTCATCAATAAAACGCCATTTAAAAGCTTACACTGCATTCATACAGCTTTCAGAAAGCTTTAACGCCTCATCTGAAGGAACAGGCTTACTGAAAAGATAGCCTTGCACCATGTCACAGTTCATGCCTGCTAGCATTTCAAGCTGCGAGTGTTCTTCAACACCTTCAGCAACAACCTTGAAACCGAAGTCATGAGAAATTTCTATTATCGCCTTAACAAGTTTGATATGCATCTCATCATTTTTGCAGATATCCTTTATAAAAGATCGATCCACCTTTACTTCATTGACTGGAATCGATTTTAAATAACTTAAGGAAGAGTAGCCTGTTCCAAAATCATCAAGGGATATTTTAAAACCTTTCTTTCTTAAGCGTTCGAGTTTGCTTACATTGTCGCTGAAAGACTGCATTACGGCAGTTTCTGTAACCTCAAAGCACAACCGTTGAGGTTTGACATTATAATATTCTACAATTTTAATCGCTTTTTCTTCAAACATCTGATGTGATAGCTGAACAGGAGATACATTTACAGAAACAGTTATATCCTTCCAACCTCTGTCATCCAACTCAAGAATAAACTTACACGCTTCTGTTATAACAAAAAACCCAATATCATTGATAATTCCTGTAGTCTCTGCTAAGCCGATAAATGAATCAGGAGTAACAAATCCAAATTCTGGGTTATACCATCGTATTAAAGCTTCATATCCAAAAAGCCTGTTTCCATTTATTATATACTGAGGTTGATAATAAACCATGAATTCATGGGAGTACAAAGCATTTTTTAGACCGCTCTCAAGCTTTGACACCTTGATAATCTGCTCATTCATTTTCTCATCAAATATGACCCAATTGTTTTTGCCCAATTCTTTAGCTTTATACATGGCTATTTCGGCCTTTTTGATATAATCGTGCACACCTTGCTTGCTTGAATCGAATTTGATTACACCTGAGCTTATACCCAATATGAATTCCTGACCGTTATTGTGAAGGGGTGTGGTAATAATTTCTAAAAGCTTATCATAAGATTCTTCAAAACTTTTTTCTTCCTCGGAAATACAACAGACAAATTCATCACCGCCAAATTTAGCAATCGTATAATCCTCGCCAAGCTTCATAATGTTATCTGCTAACAGTTTAAGCACAGTATCTCCAATAGGATGTCCGAATACGTCATTAATGTATTTAAAGTTATCAATATCCATCAATATAAGAAAACCTTCTTTATTTTCACTTAATAAGCCAGAAAAATAATCTATAAACCACCTTTTATTCGGAAGCCCTGTTAGTACATCATGTGAGGCAATGTAAACCAGTCTATCCTGTTGCATTTTCTTTTCATGAATATTTATAAATGCCCCAAGTATATGAACAGTCTCGCCAACATAGTTTTTTACCGCTACAAATTTAGAGCTGAACCAGTTATACTCATTATCAAAATTATTATATCTGAACTCAGTTTCATATATATTTATTTCACTCTTTTTTATTCTCTCTATATTCTTAAAAACTACCGACAAATCCTCCGGATGTATTCTTTCATACCAATCCTCCAATAAAAACTCTCCGCTTGTATCTGATTTGAATATTGAATGCCAGTTATCAGATATATACTTTTTATTGCTTGTCAGATCCCATTCAAACATTGCTTCATTGCTGGCTTCAAAAATCTTTTTATAGCGTTCCTGACTTTCTTTAAGGCTTTCCTGATAATTGACAAGTTCGTCATATTTATCCCTGAGTTCTTCTTCTGTTGCGGTTATTTCCTCATACAAGGCCTCTATTTCATCCCTCTGATTGGCCAGTTCACTAAGCTTTTTCATGTTTTCCTGAGAACCTTTATTGAGTATATAATTGATGTAATACGCAATCACAACCACCATTACAAGTATACCCATCCTGCCTATATGATCAGCCAGCGAAATATTAACCGTCATAACAGAATTTTTAAAAGAAAAATACGCCATTGTGCCCATTGAGAAAACTGATACAATGGTTAACACCAAAGTGTTGGAATAGAGCAAAGCCAGAACAATCAGTATGAAAGAGGCTGCCCATGATGTGATGCTTGTGCTGCATTTATCATTTAAAACAACAACTGAGTATGTTAAAGAAAAAATTACTGCATTAATATATGATAAAAGACATTGCCTCTTAATCAGCTTGCTTAAAATATATGGTAAAAAGCTCAATACTAACAATGCCAGACTTACAATAAATATTCCACTTGATCTTGATCCATCAAACACATATTCCACAACAGAATACAATATACTTCCAAAAACACTCGTTGCGCAAAATATCAGTGATACAAGTTTATTAGTTTTTTCATTAAGCTGGAAATATTTATAGTCGTTTAAGCTTTTTTTCTCCATTTATGCGCTCCTTCTTGATATCGTTGAAATATAATATTAAAATCAATACAAATCATGAATTAAGACAATGAATAATTTATCATCATATTGAAATATGTAAATGTAATGGATTAACATGTATTTTTCAACAAGAATCCTTAGCTGGTAACGTATGGCAATCGTTTGATGATATTATGCAAAATGAATATCGGCGAGAAAGTTAAAATTATTAAGATAGTATTAAATCTTTATTAAATTTAATACTTTTACACAAATCGCAATTTCTCCATTTATTACAAATTTATTACACAAAGGAACATTGAAAAAATAATTTCCGATAAACAAGTTCTGATTATATTATTTGAATGTTATTGTAAATAGAAAATGGGTATTTATAATTATAATGTTAAGATTAAAACTGTCTCAATTCACATATAATTAATTTTACGGAGGATTCAGCATGAAAATTGGTCTGGTTGGTTTAGGTAAAATGGGCTTTAATCTGGCTCTCAATATGAAAGAGCATGGGCATAATGTCTCAGCTTTTGATATTTCAGATAAAATTGTTGAAGCAGCTCGAAATGAAGGTATAAACTCATTTAGCGATTTAAACGCTTTTATTGAAAATATTTCCTCAATGTCCCCCAAAATTATATGGCTTATGATTCCTGCCGGAAAACCGGTTGATGACATGATCGAAAAGTTAAATCCATTTCTTTTCCATGGCGACATATTAATTGATGGCGGAAATTCTAATTATAAAGACACTTTAAGAAGATTTGAAGCCTTAAAATCTAAAAATATAGAATTCGTAGACATTGGAACAAGCGGCGGCATGGAGGGCGCGCGAAATGGAATTTGCGCCATGATAGGAGCATCAACTGAGGCATTTACTTTAATAGAGCCTCTGATAAAAAGCATAAGTATTGAGAACGGCTACATTCATACAGGACAAAACGGCTCCGGCCATTTCGTTAAAATGGTTCATAACGGCATAGAATACGGTATGATGCAGGCTATTGGAGAAGGCTTTGAGATATTAAAGGAAAGCCGCTTTGATCTGGATATGGAAAAAATCGCAAATGTCTGGAACAATGGTTCTGTAATAAGAGGATGGCTCATGGAGCTGGCTGTTAATATGTTTAAAAAGGACGCAGGACTAGACAATATAAAAGGTATTGTACATTCTTCGGGAGAAGGCTTGTGGACAGTCCAGGAAGCCCTTGAATTAAAAGTGGCCGCGCCTGTTATTACTGAGTCCCTATTTGCAAGGTACCGCTCTGAAAGAGCAGATACTTTTACCGGAAAGGTTGTGGCAGCTTTAAGAAATGAATTTGGAGGACATCCGGTAGAGAAAAAATAAAATTGTCGGAGGTTTGTTAAATGGAAAGAAAAATAGTCTCTCCCTGCGTCATGATAATATTCGGAGGTACCGGAGACTTAACCCATAGAAAACTCATACCAGCTCTTTACAACCTTTTTTATGAGGGTAATCTTCCTGACAGCTTTGCTGTCGTAGGTGTTGGCAGAAAAGACAAAAACGCTTCGGAATACAAACACGAACTTCAAGCTTCTTTGGAAAAGTATTCAAGGTATAAAATAAAACCTGAGGTATGGGAGCAATTTTCTAAGAAAATACAATATTATAAGATGGAGATAACTGTCTCAGAACACTATGAAGGTCTTAAAGTCTTCCTTAATGAAATGGACGAAACTTTAGGTACTCAGGGCAACAGATTATACTACCTATCAGTGGCTCCTTCATTTTTTGAGATGATAACGAAAAACCTTGCTCAATATAAAATGGCAGAAAATGTTGATAGCTGGCAGAGACTCATAATTGAAAAACCTTTCGGGCATAACCTTGAGACGGCAAATTACCTCAATACAGAAATTTCAAAGGTTTTCCCACAGGAAAATATTTTTAGAATAGACCATTACCTTGGAAAAGAAATGCTTCAGAACATGCTTGTTATTAGGTTCGGGAATGCGCTGTTTGAAAGCTTCTGGAACAGCCGTTATATAGAGAATATTCAGATAACTTCGTCCGAAACGGTGGGAGTTGAAAATAGGGCTGATTATTATGAAGCTTCAGGCGCATTAAGGGATATGCTCCAGAATCACATGCTTCAGCTTTTAGCTCTGGTAGCGATGGAGCCTCCAGCTGCAATTGATGCTAAATCAATAAGGGATGAAAAGATAAAATTTTTGAGAACCCTAAGTAAAAACAATGCCGAAATCATAAAAGGCAATATAGTAAGAGGACAATACGGCGAAGGTAAGATGGGCTCTAAGCCGGCTCTGGCATATAGAAGCGAGAATGGAATTTCGCCTAAGTCTAATACTGAAACTTTTATTGCAGCCAAACTTATAGCCGGAAATTTCCGTTGGGGCAATATGCCGTTTTATCTTCGCACAGGCAAACGAATGAAGCAAAAAACAACAAAGGTTGTAATAGAGTTCAAATCCCTGCCTGAAATACTTTACTTTAAGGAATATAACGGTATGCAGCCAAATCTTCTCGAAATAAGAATTCAGCCCAGCGAAGGCGTATCCTTTAGCTTTAATGCAAAAAGGCCTGGAACCCAGAATGGGATTACAAATGTAATGATGGATTTCTGTCAGAATTGCAGTCTCGAGAACAATTCACCCGAAGCCTATGAGCGCCTTATTGCAGATGCTTTGAAAAATGATCAGACCCTTTTTACAAGCTGGGACGAGATAGAAGCTTCATGGAGTTTCATTGATAATATAGCAAACATATGGCGACAAGAACAACCACAGTTTCCAAATTATGCTCCTGATACTTATGGTCCCTCAGATTCTGATGTATTATTGACAAATAACGGGCATAAATGGTGGAATACCTGATTTTTAAAAGGAATAAGGGCGTTTTTCAAGTATTCCTTAATAATTGGAGGATATGGTATGAAGATCATAGACATAAGTATGACAATTCACAAAGACATGCCTGTTTATAAGAATCTCGATGAGAAAAGGCCTGCTATTAGGACGATCAGCGATTATACAAGCAGTAGCTTTTATGAATCAAGAATAGACATGGATCTGCACACAGGCACACATATTGATATGCCCCTTCATATGATAGAAGGAGGAATGACCTCTGAAAGCTTAGATATAACAAAGCTTATTACAGATTGTACTGTACTGGATCTTACAAATGTGGGAAATAAAATTTCTCAGTATGATTTGAAAAAAAAGGCTATAACTTCTGGTAGTTTTATACTCTTTAAAACAAAAAATTCCTTTACTGAAACCTTTGATCCTGAATTTGTTTATCTTGACGAATCCGGAGCCCGATACCTTGAATCTGCTGGCATTATTGGAGTTGGAACAGATGCCCTCGGTATAGAAAGAGCGCAACCCGGTCATGAAACCCATAAGATCTTGTTAAACAAAGGTATAATTATAATCGAAGGTTTAAGATTAGCTCATGTTGAAGAGGGCTCTTATAAAATGCTGGCTCTGCCTATTAAAATTGATAGAACTGAAGCGCTTCCCGCAAGGGTTGTCTTAATTGATGAGTAAACACGATCAAGCTATAGAGCCTTAATTTTATTTTTTACGATAAATGTTTATCTTCACTGTAAGACAAGTTTAATTACGCGAAAGGAAACCTAAAAGAACCTTTTCTTTTAGGTTTCCTGATGCATGCAATGCAGCTTATACTATTAACTTACAGTGACTTATCATATTTAACTTTGAAAAATTATTTAATCGCGTTGTCAATAGCAGCTTGATCAAATCCAACAATTATAGTTCCATCTATATCAACTACAGGAACTCCCCTTTGACCAGATTTTCTGATCATTTCCATTGCTCCGTCTCTATCTGAAGCAACATTAACCTCATTGAAATTTATTTCCTTGTATTTTAAGTAATCTTTAACTCTTGTGCACCATGGGCAAGTAGGTGTAGAATACACTGTAATATTCATAATATTTTCCTCCTTTAATTTCCTGTTGATTAATACATACCCTATAAGGGTATCATTTAAACATAAATTTTTTAACTTTAAAAAATTATATATTTTATTTTGCGCAATATCAATATAATTTTATCAATTAAACATCAATAAGTTTAGAGGTTTTATTTTTAAATAATTCAATAGGTGGTATATTATAGATACTAACTTATATTATTTTATATTAGAATCAATTAATCTTTTACATTTATCTATAGAAAGATGCCATTAAAACCATTAATTATTTTGCTCTGCTAAGTGTAAGATTAATAGCATTTTTTCAATTTGAGTTATAATTATTGAGTAGTTTGCATAATATAAAAACAAAATGGAGGTACAGAAAATTGTCTGATATGTTTAGTATTTCCGACTCTACAAATTTTGATGAAAATGTGTTAAAAAGTGATCTCCCGGTAGTTGTTTATTTTTATTCTGACGACTGTCTGCCCTGCGCAAACTTCACGCAAATATTTGAAAGATCTGCTGCTTTGTTGAATGATCAGTTAAAATTTGTAAAAGTATTCAGACCTCATAACAGGCCCCTTGCAGAAAAATATTCCGTGAAGTCAAGCCCAACAATTGTATTCTTTAAAAACGGCAGCGAAATTTGCTCCCGTCTTAATGGTTATATCAACTTTCCAGAGTTTAAAGAAGCGCTTGATAAAATTATGCAAAAAACATGCTCTGATACGAAAGAAACAAAAGTACACTGCGATGTTCTTATTATCGGCGCGGGACCTGCAGGACTTACATCGGCTATCTATTCCGCAAGAAGCAAGCTTCAGACAGTTGTTATCGACTCGAGCATTCCTGGAGGTCAGGTAGCCTCTACATTTCATGTCTCCAATTATCCCGGTACAAACGGTGTAATAAGGGGAATTGATCTCATGGAAAACATGAAAAAGCAAGCTTTGGACTTCGGAGCTCAAATAGATGATATGCAAAGCATTAAAAGCATTGATTTTTCTGGAGATGAAAAACATTTAAAAACCGAACTCAATGAGTATTACGCTAAAAGCGTTATTATCGCTACTGGAGCCGAACCAAGAAAACTTCCTGTAGAACAGGAACGTCAATTCAGAGGACGCGGTATACATTACTGCGCCACCTGCGACGGCGCTTTGTATGTCGATGCCAATGTAATTGTTGTAGGCGGCGGAACCTCAGCGCTTCAGGAAGCTTTATTTCTGACTCGGTATGCCAAAACCGTAACAATCATAAACAGATCAGACTCCTTTAAAGCTTCGCGTTCATCAGTAGACGAAGTTATGAAGTATCCTCAGATTAAAATCATCTGGAACACTGAAGTAAAGGAAGTTCATGGTGAGAACTTCGTTCAAAAAGTCATCCTTCATAATAATACAAATGGAGAACAGACTGAAATGGGAACTGATGGAGTGTTTGTTTATATAGGCATGGAGCCAAACACTTTGCTTTTTAAAACCAATTTGAAGCTTTCCGATAATGGATATATAATTACAGACGCCAACATGTCAACTAATATACCGGGCGTTTTCGCAGCCGGGGATGTTCGTGAAAAAGATATACGCCAAATCTCCACCGCAGTGGGTGACGGCACAATAGCAGGAATTATGGTTGAAAGGTATATCAGCGGCAAATAATGTTTGTTGTATATATTTTGCAATAAACATTTTACATTCATTTTTTATATTGCAAAATATATACATTGATTCTTAAGTTGCGAACCTACTTGTAATCCACTCTGCTATATTCATTTTTCATAAAACTGTCCTCCCAGTTGTCTACGTATTTGCCGGTAGCCCATTCCGCCATAATCACTGACTCTCCTCTGCTTAGCTTAACTTTTGCAAAAGGTTCATCCGCCAGCCTTCCATTAATTATTTGGTAAATGTATAACTTGCTGTATGAAACAATTACCGCCATGTCCTCATATGGAGACGTAAAAGCGTCAATAGCTTCCGGTACCCTGTCTTTTATGTCTGTCCAGGGTATGGCGAGCGCGTCAAATCTTACAAGGGTGGAGGGTATTATCATGTTAATGCTAAAGTCTGAATACGCTACGCTGTCATTATGACTGTAGTTTAGCCTTCCTTTTAAAAACCAGTGGCCATTCTTTCTTTGTAAATAAAAATTCTCATCCTCAATTTCCTTGTCGATTTCCGTAAAACCTGCGAGATTAAGTCCTGAAATCAGGTTATTCCTTGAATCCTTAAGTATTTTTAGCCCCTTGTCTCCAGTAAGGTCAGATATTTTTAAGCCATGCTCCCCTGAAATATTATCCACAGGCTGTACCCTCATTATACTCAAATCCTGATCATTCTGCCATTGGTTGGACTGACCCGGGTAAGCTAATTCCATTGACACATAATCATTTCCTATAAAAAGAATTTTTCTGCATATGCTTTTTAATGCTGATTGCTTGGGATCCTTCTGATTCGGATTCAAGTCCTTATTGTCAATAATGCCCAATCCATTGGCATTAGCCGCTACAGGCTTATCTTTATCATATAAAACAGCAACATTTCCCTTGCCGCTTCCAGCATCATTTATTCCCTTATTATCCAATTGATAAGGATTATAAACCATCAATTTATCCTCTATATAAGAACCTGATTTGACTCTTTCGCTTTCAACCTTCCAGAACCCATTTTTCCTTGGAAGAAATATGTCGTTCGTCTCGAGTATTGGATGAAATACCGAATTTTCAAAGGCTATCCACAAAGTTTTATATCCATACTCAGCAGGGGTATTGGAATCATCTCTCTGATTGGGATTTTTTAAATATCTTAATCCCAACAAAAGGCCTGAATCCTTTCTCTTTGGATCTGCCTGATATACCACTTCATTATCCTGGTCTTTCCTTTTCGATAGCTCTTCCACAAACTTATCGTCTACATCAGATGATATTTTTTTGAGCATGCAAATACTGCTTTGTATGGTAAGCAGCGCCTCATTGTCGCTTAACCGAACAAAGTCATAAAGAAACTTGTCGCCTGAAGTTATTGAGGTTACAAAGACTTCCTTCTCGTTTACTGTAAAGTCAATACGCGATACGCCATACCTATATAAGAAATAGTCCTCTGGATTTACCCTTTTTACTTTGTATCCCGGCTTAGCCCAAATATTATCGCCTACCTTCACTCCGTCAGTAGAAAACATGGCTTTTTTCCCAATCCAATTTTCAGACTCACTTTTTTTCGATGACGCGAAACCACTGTTAATGTATTTAACAATTTCCCAGGTCCCTTTAAATGGCAGCACATTGTTTTTAGGCGGCGCAATTTCTATTGCTGTGGGTGTGCCCAAATTAAAACACCCTCCTAAAAACATAGTCAATATAATAACCCCTATGATCTTCCATGTTTTTTTCAAATCAAGCAACACCTCCTGCAACAGGAAGACTTATTACAACTTCTACGCCATCTCCTAGTTCGCTTTTTATTTGCATAGTTCCACCCATGAGGTTTACCAATTCGTCGCATATGGAAAGACCAATGCCATTTCTGGACTTTTCATTTTTACCCTTATAAAACCTTTCTCTCACCTTTGGAAGCTCTTCCGCAGAGATCCCGCAGCCTGAATCCTTTATACTAAATATAACATTACCTAGGTCATAACGTGTATCAAAAACAATCCTGCCTTGCGGAGGCGTAAACCGGAACGCATTGTCAAGAATGTTGATAAATACCTGTTTTAATCTGTTTTCATCAGATATAATTGTAGGAAGGTCCTTAGAACTTACAACGATAAATTCAATATTGTCCCTTTCCGCCCTTGGAGCAAGCTGAATCCTTATATACTCAAGAAGTTTTCCCAGCTCCACTTCTTTATTTACAATTTTTAATTTTCCGGAAACATATTTTGAAAAATCCAGCAGTTCTTCAACCATAGAAGTAAGTCTGTCACTTTCCTTTTCGATAATATCAAGCCCGTCGCTTATCATTTCCTTGTCTTCAGGGTCTGTCACTTTCAAGGTCACCGCCCAGCCCTTTATGGAAGTCAGAGGCGTCCTTAACTCATGAGATACGGAAGATATAAAATCGTTTTTAAGCTGCTCTTTTTTCAAGATTTCTTCAGCCATATGGTTTAGGGTGTCAGAAAGCCTTCCGATCTCATCGTCGTTCTTTTTAACGCTTTTGATTTTATAGTTACCTAAGGACATCTTTTCGGCTACGCCTGTTATTTCTTTAAGGGGCCCAACGATTGAGTTTGCCAGTAAAATACTTAAAAGTCCGCAGACCAAAATAACGGCTAATCCGATGAAAATAAATATTTTCGTGATCTTTCCCACATCTCTGTTTATATCATCCAAGGACGCGATCAGCCTCAAAACCGCAACCGTTTTGCTGCCGGATTTAAGAGGACAGGATACCGCCATGACTTCTTCCTTTGTATAATCAACATTTCCAACCCAGGTTCCGATACTTCCATTCAAGGCGGACCTTACATCCTTCTTGCCTGACAAATCTGAAGGGGTAACCCCGATGGAATCCATCTTAACATTTCCTGAAAGGTCTATTATCTGAACTTGCGTTTTAATTGGTTTCCAGAACGTGTCAACGTCATTTAAGACATTTTCATAGAGAGAGGTATCAGCGTAGTACCTCAAATAGATGTCCGAACACATCTTTATCTGGCTGACAAGAAAACCCTCTCTACTGATATAGTAATTTTGCTTGATAACGTTTATAAGAAGTATTTCTAATATAAGTACAGAAATTATAATTACAAACATGAAGTTTGCAACCAATTTTGTTCTGATACTCCTCATAACTATTCCGCCTTCCTCCATCTGTATCCAAATCCCCAAACAGTCTCTATGAGCTTTGGATCAGAAGGATCGTCCTCAATTTTTTCCCTTAACCTTCTAATATGAACATCAACAGTCTTGATATCGCCAAAATAATTTCTTCCCCAGATATGGTTCAATAGTTCGTCACGGCTTAAAGCCTTACCCTGGTTTTCCATAAAAACCTTAACAATGGCAAACTCTCTTGGGGTAAGTTCAATATCTACGCCGCTCTTATAAAATTTTTGCGCTCCGGTGTCCAAACTTACTTTTCCTGTCACAATTACATTCTCGTCTTGAACATGAGACTTATCAACCCTTCTTAGATTAGCCCTTATTCTTGCAACCAGCTCAAGGGGATTGAATGGCTTAACCATATAGTCATCTGCTCCAAGTTCAAGGCCAACAATCTTATCCATATCCTGGCCCTTGGCAGTAAGCATTATTACAATAGCGTCAGACTTTTCATCTCTGATTTTCCTGCAAACCTCAAAACCGTCCATGCCAGGAAGCATTACATCAAGAATAACCACTGCAGGCTGATATTCCTTGAGTTTCATAAGCCCTTCTTCCCCAGACTCTGCTTCTATCACGCTAAAACCGCTTCTATCCAAATTTATGTTAATAAACTTACGAATCGAGCTTTCATCTTCCACTACAAGCACTTTTGTATTTTCCATAGGCTATTGACCTCGCATCTTATCGCTTTTAGTCTGTTGCTTTTTTTGTAATCATTTTACAAGCTCTAAAAAATTGTTTTTCGCTGCGCATACAATTGATATTTTACTATATTTCTATCCGAATCGCTATAGATAGCAATTAAAACCATTAATACTTTTCTGGTCTGCATTTATCTACAACTTTACCGCAATCAAACAAATCCATAAGCTTCTTGCTATTGTAATGAAAACTGATTCCATCAATGGGACGACGGTCAGTCAGAATACAATCCTTTTTATATTCTGTAATTGCTTCAGGCCCCACTCCACAAAATATTTCAAAGCCATTGCCCATTAAAAATTTGAATTTTGCGTCACTGTAATTAACGGTACTGCCAAAAGGGTAAATATAAACAGGAGTTGGTCCAATCAGTGGTTCCACTTCATTTTTCCATCTGTTGGTATCTCTGATAAGCCTCTTAATGTCGATTTTTTTTGCGTCAAGATGTCCATATCCATGACAAGCAAATGTCCAGCCATTTTGTTTGAGCATTTCGATTAGTTTTACTGCCTCAGCTTTTTCCTCCTCAAATTTATCCGACTTAAGTTCGTTTGTCCTATAGCCTAAAACCCCTTCATACCCTGTTAACGCGATTACTCCCTTAGCCCCGTTCAGCGAAAAATCCGGATGCTGTTCAACAAATTTATCTAAAATCGGTACAATGTCATTATCGTCAGATATAATCTTTTCTCCCTTTTCATTGACAGAATATGTTTTAACAACTCCGTCCCCGTCAATTATAAGCTTATGCGCATTACCGTTTTCAATCATATACTCATAATAATTCAAGTCGTCGATAGATATTATCATCGGTTTTTTTCCCTTTGGAACCATAAGCTTTTTGTCCTGTACCATTCTTCTCCCATCAACTTCAAATGCTTCGTATGTATCCCTAATATCTATTAAAACAAAGTTTTTGTTGTATAAGCTTTCTATTATCTTCTTAAACTCGTTTACCGTGACAAACCAGTCATTATACCCTTGCGTCAGGTAATCTCCATCAAACGCCATCTTAGGATAGACAATAAGAGGGTGGAAAAATATATGCTGAATGTTTCCTTTAAACTCCACAAGTTCCTGGTTTACTGCTGATTTAACCGGCTCAGCGACACTGTCATTATTTGTCCTCACTTGATTAATATTGCTTTCATTAATTTCAGGCTTTTTATCTTTTGTAATTTCCAAATTGTTTTTTACAATCTTAATTGCAGGTTTCCTTTCCTCCTGGTTAAAAGCTACATCACTTTTGTAATACCCGCACCCGGAGTTAAGAATAAATAAACTTGTTAATGCCAATGTCACCAGTCTTTTATACTTTCCCATTTATTACACCTCTTTACACTTTTACTTTAACCTTTGTGATTAAGGGCGTTTCAAAAAATTCCTTGTTCAAGTCTATACGACGAAAACCCATTAAATCAAGTCTTTGAAACGACCAGTTGCTAAGTTTTTTTTGATACTACCTTATATGATAAATTTTTTATTTTCATAGAGGAGACTTATTTCGATTTCTATGAGGTTCTTATTTATCTTATACTCATTTTATATTGCGTTT
>JAUZPS010000619.1 GCA_030705945.1 Bacillota bacterium | reverse complement strand
GAATGTCCTGAATCAAGACGTTGGACTAAGCCGCACAGCGGCAGCTGGTGCAAATTTTGTGATAGTACATTTAAGAAATTTTTTTGAGAAATACTGAAATAAAAATGAAAATACTACATTATTATAAATAGGAAAATTATATCGTAGAAACTTACAGCTACATCCTTGTCCAACGAAAGCCATTACGACATTGGGCAAATAAATTTGGACCAAAAAGCTTTTCAATGATTTCTCGTCTGGATAGTCTTGCTATTTCAGTAAGTTTTTGTGTCGATGGCGTAAACCCTCTTAGGTCCATCATTTCTTTCATTCTTTTAAATGCTTTTTCGTTTGTCATTTTGACAGCCTCCTTAAACTTATTTGTTTTAAGTTTAAGGCAAAGTGTGGTAAAATTGTTCTAACAAATTTATGTGAGCCACCGCGAAGCGTTTTAGTTCAACAAGTCCATTTGCGTAAAGGGCAAAGCATGTAGAAGATTCTCTGGAGCAGGAGCTTGAAGTTATTCTGCCCGCATCGCTTCATCGGGTGCAAGTACCGCAAAGAGGTATTCCTTGTATGGGTCTGATTCAGCGACAGCTGCAAATGGCGGACGTTATATGGAATTATAAAGTAGGTGAGGTGAAAAGAGAAATGGACAATAATCTTAAATTAAAAGTTCTAATGCTTAATTCAAATGAGATTTCAGGCATCAAGAAAACTTGGGAAAATTCTTTTGTACCTATAGAAACAAACAAAGAAAAAATTCATATTGACTGCATGCTTTGGCACATATTTAGCTACAATGTAAGGGAGTGCGAAGAAGGTGAGGATGCAATAAATTCTTTTAAAGCTGTTTTGAAGGATAGTGTATACATCTTCTATCAGCGTATAGATATTGGGTATAAAATTGATAACAGCATCAGAGCATTTACATTTGATGATTTGAGCCAATTTATTACCGATTTTGAAACAGCGGATATATACATTACTGACAAGGGATTTAATTGGACATTTGTTAAAACCCATGAGGATGGATTGTTAGGTCCATATTTTTGTAAAAGATAATAGTTGATTTATATCTATAATATCTAATTTATTATAATTTATGGATAAGATTATGATATCTTAAAATCTTAAGAAAATTTGCTGATATCTTTTTGTACAAAGTGCTGTGGTTAAAGCTCCGTATAACAAAATTTTACCGTTCGCCTTGGCTGGTGAATTCTTATTATCTAGAAACGTGTGAATTTATGGTTTATAATCCATATGCAGGTTAACAGCAAAACATTGCCAAGGCGCATTTTTTAGCCTAAGCGCAGTCGTTCTAAGGCTGAAAAAAGTCGGCAAAACGGAATGTTAGATGACATGGGGGGCTAAATCTGCGGCGCATACGTGTGCTGCTTTAGCGGGTAGGAGCTTGGAGCTATTTCCCATCCGAAGAATGCCAACAGGCTATTTATATGGAGTGATCGCAGATATGATTTATGTTTATAAAACCCAAAAAGTTTTTTGGGAGTATAAAAGAAATATTGTAAGAATAGGTTATGTATTTATATGGTTATTGATGATTGTGTGTTTATTTATTAATTTTTCTGGTTTTGAAAGGCGTGCATTAGTTGTTCAATGGAGTTTTGGAGTTTTGGGATTATATATTGGTACGGTTACAATGTACTTGGCAGATGTTCGAAATAGAAATTCTTATAATAATGTATTTACAATGCTTTTTTGTAGGTCAATGGGGGTATTTGCTTTTATATTCTTTACATATTTTTCAATTGCTTTATTAAAAGACACTATTTGTGATACATTTATAAATCAGCCGATTATCAGACAAGTAAAAGTAATTGAAAGAAAATCAGAATATAAATCATACGATAGGGTGGTTTTTAGTGGCGATATGATTAGGTATAAAGCAGTTCCAGGATATGTTAAACTAGAGGAAGGGAAGTCCTATACCGTTAAACTATTTACTAATAGTAGTATTGCAATTGGTTTAGAGGAGACTACAATAAAGTAGATATTTTGTATATGAACACTATCTTTTTTGGGTAGCCGTCCGTGGTGGCTTCGGCTCTGGGTGGCCCCCCACATCGAAGAACAAGCCCATTTACGTGGAGGGCACAGCACGAATAAGGTCTCAGGAGTAGGAGCATGAAGTTATTCCGCCTGCATAGAATCATCGGGCGCAAGCACTGCCTGCATGGAAGGGCTATGTATGTCCGATTCTTCGACGCGGCAAATGGCAGACATTAGTTGTAATCAATTTTTCTTGCGAAGGAATTTGGTGTTAATGTTTATGCGACTGATTTGTGGGTTTCTGCTACCGACAATTTTAAGAGAATAAAATCAATGAATCTCGAACATAGAGTAATTCCGATTCATGCTGATGCCCATTGTTTACCTTATGCAGAAGAATTTTTTGATGTGATTGTAAGTTTTGATTCATATCACTATTTTGGAACTAATGAAAGATACCTCAATGATTATTTGGCGAAACTTGCTAAAAAGGGTGGACAGATAGCATTTGCAGCACCAGGATTTACACATGAACTTTCTGCGGATGAACTTAAATCACTTCAGGAGTTCTGTAGTAATGGAGAATTCTTAACCTTTCACAGTAGTAAGTGGTGGAAAAAACTGTGGGAACGTACGCGAGTGGTTGATGTAATTGAAGTTTTTGATTTGAAGCGCAACTCAGAAGCATGGGAAGATTGGATTAATTCGCCAAATCCAATTGGCCAAGGTGACCGCGCATTTTGTGAAAAGATTAAACAATTAACTACTATTGCAATTATTGCAAAAAGAAATGATACTGATCACTTCTTGCTTTAGGTAGTATCAAAAAAAACTTAGCAACTGGTCGTTTCAAAAGCTTGATATAATGGGTTTTCGTCATATAAACTTGAACAAGGAATTTTTTGAAACGCCCTTAGT
>JAUZPS010000618.1 GCA_030705945.1 Bacillota bacterium | reverse complement strand
GTTAAGAAATATATCCAAGACGAATTTTAATGTAACTGATGATGTTAGAATTCAAATAATTGAAAGAAATGTCATAAGAGAAGCTTTGGTGATGTTATCAGGATTGCAATTCCACTTCTGATTTACTTTGCTGTAATGATAGCTTTAGTGAATGCGGCATTAGCATTTAAAAGAAAATACTTTAGGTAGTATCAAAAAAACTTAGCAACTGGTCGTTTCAAAAACTTGATATAATGGGTTTTCGTCATACAAAGCTTTAACAAGGAATTTTTTGAAACGCCCTTAATGAGAATGGACTGCCTCAAAAGGCATACGAAAGACTTAAGATGGGAGCTAATATTATGAAAACAAAAGTAGCATTTGTATGTACGGGAAACTCGTGTAGAAGTCAGATGGCAGAAGGATTTGCTAGATATTATGGAAGCGATTCGTTAGAGGTCTACAGCGCAGGAACACATACGACTACTGAGGTAAATCCAACCGCTGTTGCAGTTATGAAAGAAATAGGTATTGATATAAGCAATCAGTATCCAAAAGCCTTGGATGATATACCACTTGAACTGGATATATTAATTACAATGGGATGCGGTGTAGTTTGTCCATTTGTCATGAACAAGCATGAGGAGGACTGGGGGTTACCCGACCCTGTCGGTATGTCAATTGATAAATTTAAGGAAATTAGAGATTTAATTAAAGAGAAGGTATTTCTTCTAATTGAAAATGTTAAGAGTAATGCGAATTATTAATTTGCTATGCTATACAAAACTTTTGCAAAATAAAAAGGGGTGTCATAGAACACACCCCTTGAGTTATACTTCTTACACCGCTGGATAATTAAGCTTAGTTCCATTAAAGTGTTTAGCAATAATGATTATGTCAGCCATATTAACTGAATTGTCCTTGTTGAAATCGCCAACTTCATTATAGCTAGCATCCTGGGATGTACTGTTAAAACATTTGGCGATCTGTACTACGTCAGCCATATTTATAGAGCCATCCTCTGCAACATCTCCCGCCCACATTTCCAGAGGCGCAGAGGCGCTTCCAAAAGTTGTGTTGCTGGAGTTGTTTATTTCTCTTGTAAGATAGCCGGGTTTACTGATCTTTACATTAAGGCTTGTAGCGCTGTCAGATATACCGCTTATTTCAAAATAGCCACTGTTGTCAGTTAATGCTGATTTACCATCTACCTCAACTTTAAAATTGGCGTTGATGACGGATGGCGCGCTGGAAAGATTAAAGTCAGGTTTAATGTAACCGCTTATCTTTTTGTCGGGCTTGCTGCCAACATATGTAGTTATTGAATTTGCTGCAAGGTTGCCGGTAAAGCTCGAGCCACTGACTGGTATTGCTGAACCTGCAACCAGGTTTTGAGATGATGATGTTGTATATGGGGTGACTGATGATGCAGAAAATCCTTTCAGGTTATATGTAATTGATTGGGCAGTTGAACTGTTGTTTATTGCGACGACTACAAAATCACTTGTTGCAGGGTCTTTATACGCAGTTACATATACTCCCGATACAGGGTTTGCTGTAGCGGAAAATCTCTGCCATCCGGGTCTTACAAATCTTGCGTATTGTCCTATGGTGTAGAGTCGTTTATCAACGGTATAAGTCTTTGCGTTCATATCCATTCTGATCAAGCCTTCACCGACTGATGTCTTATAGCATGCTCCCCACCAGTAACACCATGCGTTGCCCTGAGTGACAGTCATAAAATCATGAACTTCTTTTGCCCATTTCAGGCCATCGGTTATGGAAGCATCATTATTGCCCAAGTTTGAGACTTCTGTGAGCCAGATTCCTTTTCCTTTTGATTTTGTAACTGGGAATGTAACATATGATGAATTGTAGTTATGAGTGCCAACAATATCTGTTCTTTTTAGAGCTGTTGAGTCATTGAGGCAGTCTATTGCAAAAGACTCGGTACATGACATTGGCTCGCCCATGACAACTTTTGCGGTAATTCCTTCTTTGTCAAAAGTTGGTACCAGATAATCCTTCATGAAGGTCTTGAATTGCGCTGCCGTCCAGGTACATGAAGAATAATCGGTTTCAAGGTTAGGTTCATTTGAGATGCCTATATGCGTTATTTCCACTCCGAATTTTGTTTTGTAGTTTTTTATATGTTCAGCTAAGTAGGTTGCGTAGGCCTGATATTTATCGGACCTGATAGTTCCTTTTGCGGTGGAGTTGTTCGATTTCATCCACGCTGGAGGACTCCATACAGTGTAGAGAATATTTTTTATGCCATAATCTGTCTGTATAGTTTTGATCATTGGTATCTGGTCATCGTTTGTCTGTTTCCAGTCCCAAGTTGATTCAGAAGGCTCCATTGACTTGTTTGGTCCATCTGTTGCGTTTCCCCATGTTCCGCCATCTCCAAGTATTGAACGAAAAATGGAAAAACCTGCTCCTTTTGTTGTGGAAAACAATAAATCGTATATCTCTTTTTGTTTGGTGGTCCCTAAAAGCGCGATATTATTTGATTGATGAAAGGCTTCTGATATACCAAACCCATCAATTGTTTGATAATTGGTTCCCCAATCAAGAGTTACAGCGCCTGCGGCATATAAGTTTGAAGGAAATGCCATTGTCAATAAAAGCATTGACAGAACTGTCAAACTTATAAAACGAATCATTTTTTTCATACCCCATTCCCCCTTTATCTTTATACAATATAAAAATCCCAGCTAATTGATTTTTATATAATAATTTTAACAAACATCTTTTATTTATAGCAATAGTGAGATTTTTACCTGAAAAAAAATGGCTTAAATAATAAGTATATTCTGAACATCTTTCAGTGTTGCGTCGTCTGATGATAAACCTCAAGGATCCTTAACCCTTGAGAGAGGGTTTAATTTTACTCAAAGACATAATAACAGTACTTACATTTCTAATGTAATATCAGAAAGT
>JAUZPS010000617.1 GCA_030705945.1 Bacillota bacterium | reverse complement strand
TATCGGTATTTTTTAAACTTTTTTTTAATATTTTTTAGTTATAGATAACCAAATGTAAAGTATGATTACTAATGATTTTAATATAATAATTCAAGGTATATGTTTCGTGATTTTAGAAGTTAATGTAAAATGTTTATCACGAAACATATAGTATAAAACTAATTTTACTTTTGTTTAAATATTATGAACATCCCTATTAATATATTTTGTATTAACTGCCGATATTATTTGTAACACTTTTAAACTATTAATTTAAATAGTATCATCGAGCTTATTATTAACAGATGGGGGTATTACAAGATGTTCTATCATAAAATTCGATTTAAGATCATTCTGATTCTTCTGTGCGTTTCACTTGCTCCACTACTTATTCTTGCAGGTTACCAGCTGACCCAATACTGGTCTGCTACCACAGAAAATATCAAGTTGCAGGAAATTGAGTCTGCAAACCAGAATGTGAAGGTGATAGACTCCTGGATCAATTCGAAAATTAATCAGCTTACGGAGATGTATGATAAACATCCTGAATACAATCAGATGGACCTGGATACTGTCATGAAAACGCTTAGGGGAATCAATGAATCCGATGCGGAAGTAGAAACCCAGATTGTTGCTGACAAGGACGGAACATCTGCCATAGACAACCTTGCAAGAAGCAGCGTCGCCGGCAAGGACCATTTTATAAAAGCCAAAGCAACAAAACAGATTGCGCTCAGCGATGTCATTGTTAGTGAAAAAACCGGACAAAGGATCATCGCCATTGCCGTGCCTATCCTGGACGACTCAAAGAATTTCGCAGGCATAATTCAGAGCAACATAGCAGTAAAAGCGCTTGAAAACAATATTGGAACGGTTAAGATAGCTAAGACTGGATATGCTTATTTGATGAGCAATACCGGAACAATCATTTTTGAAAAAAATGCGGACCAGATCGGGAAGTCATATAAGGAATTTTCACATGATCCTAGTAAAGCGGCGGCTTTCGATAAGGACGTTATGGTAAACAAAAGTGGCTTTATTCAATACAAGGAAGATAATGGCACTAAAATGGTGGGGGCATTTTCCACAGTCCCATCGACTGGCTGGAAGGTGGTAGTTACAGCGCCATCTTCAGAGGTATACTCCCCGATATACAGATCCATACTTGTTGTTACAATATTGATTTTTGCGGCAATAGTCCTTATAGTCTTTGTTTCGATCCTAGTGGCAAACATGATTGCAAGACCTATCAGAAAAGCAGCCGATCACCTGAATATCCTTGCAAATGCGGATTTTTCGGTAAGTGTGCCAAGCGGCTACTTAAACCGGAAGGATGAAATCGGAACCCTCTTCAGTTCCGTGAACATCATGAGCAAGTCCATCCGGACGGTTGTCCAAGATGTCATTTCTGAAGCAAACAATGTCAGTGAAAATATATATGTTTCCTCCGATAACCTGAAGGAGCTTTCAACAAAGGTGACAGATGTTTCGGCAACGACACAGGAGATGTCTGCCGGTACACAAGAAACAGCTGCCATGGCGCAGGAAATGAATGAGACTTCAGTTGAAATCGAAACTGCTGTAAAGTCTATCTCCCAAAAAGCCCATCATGGCACCAGCATAGCTGAGGAGATTAGCCAAAGGGCGCAGGATTTAAAGGAAAATGCCATTATTTCACAAAAGGCGGCTCATGATATCAGGAACAAGATTGATACGGAAATGCGAAAGGCCATCGATCAGTCTAAATCAATAGCGAAGATCAACATTCTTACAGAATCTATCCTTCAAATTACAGCTCAGACAAACCTGTTATCTCTGAATGCGGCAATTGAAGCAGCCAGAGCCGGGGAGGCAGGGAAAGGGTTTGCTGTAGTGGCGGAAGAGATCAGAAAGCTTTCGGAAAATTCAAAACATACAGTAACGGAGATTCAGGGTATAACCAAATTGGTGGTGGAAGCAGTAAATGAATTAACTTCGGGCTCTGAAAAGGCGTTGGAATTCATTGACAAGACAGTCATTGATGATTATAAGACTATGGTTAATATTGGCGAAAAGTACAGCAATGATGCCGAAACAGTCCATAACCTTGTTACCGATTTCAGTTGTACATCAGAGCAATTGATGGTAGCTATACAAAATGTGGTCAGAGCCATCAGCGAAGTGACTCAGTCAAATAACGAAGGAGCTCTAGGAACTCAAAATATAGCTATGAAAGCCGCGGAAGCAATAATGAGAGCTTCAAAAGTAGCAGAACTGATGGAAGCCACCAAGGAAAGTTCTGAAAAGCTTGCTAGAAGCGTAACCAAATTCAGAATCTAAGCTTATGATCTACAAAAACTATTCCTTTGATTGTTTTGTCAAGGTGAAAAGACACAATATATAAAGTGTACCCCTTGTCAAGGACATTTTGGGTTTTTGATATTCCAATCACATAAGTAATTTGTTATACTAACCTTGCTTTACCACAACGGAGGATAGGGCAACGCTGAGGAGCGACCTGAGCGCCATTGTGGGTTTATAAGGGAGGCAGTGTATAATCAGCACTGCTTCTTTTTTCTTTGGTTCATTACTGCCTCCATGGAAACCAAAGCGTAAAACCTCGGGGTGTGGGGCAGAGCCCCACGATCACTCTTTACCTTTTGCTTTTGGTATCACCAGAGGATACACTCCGGAAATGAGATATTTGTAATACTCTCTTGGGGACAGTCTTGCCAAATCCCACTGATACCGGTCATTATTGTAATAATCAGTCCAATTGCTGATTTCCTGATAAATTTCATCAAATGTCAGACACTGCGAAATATCTACTTCATCTTTCATATGACCGTAGAAAGACTCTTGTGGAGCATTATCCCAGCAGTTCGCCCTCCTGGACATAGACTGTCTTATTTCACTGTCCTTAATTAGTCGAATAAACTGAATGCTCGTATAATGTACCCCCTGATCAGAAT
>JAUZPS010000616.1 GCA_030705945.1 Bacillota bacterium | reverse complement strand
TTTTATGGCTGCTTAATTTGAAGTGGGAAAGTTGAGTTAATCAGTAAAAAAATAAACAGTATTAATCAAAACACCTCCATTTGTATAATATTTTATGTCTTATATTAAATTAATCTAATCGTCACTAATTTTCCATTTTTGATTATCCCCGCCTAAGTAGTCCCATTGCCAAACTGTCACATCTTCACCCTTATATTTAGCTACCACATCAGCGCACTTGCCTGTATGCTTTACAAAGATTGCATAATAACCAGGCGTCACTTCATCAAAGCTGAACAATTGATTGTCTTTACCTGTGTAGTTCATTTGTACTAAACCAACCCCGTTATTTAAGCCACTATCTTTAACACTCAAGCACTTACCGCTATGCTTTGATGTAATTTTGTAATAGCCCTCCTTCACAGGTTCAATCTTCCATAGCTGGCTGTCAGCCCCAACATATGTCTTTTGTACAATATTCGCGCCTTCTTTCATGCTGCTATCCACTACACTAATAACCTTACCTGAGTGTTTTGCGGTAATTCTATAGTATTTTCCAGCGACAATTCCATTTAGAATCATAGTCGGTTCGGGTAAGGATGTTTCGACTCCTTTATTATCTATTGGGGTTGGCGTCACATTTGGGTTAACTTTGGCTGATGCCTTTGGGGTTGATATAACTTTGGGTATAGCCGTTGGAGTTGGTATTTTAGTATTTTGTGTTGCATTTTGCGCCACTGTATTTTGAGGAATTATTGTTTCTGTTGAATTCTTGCCCGAATTATAAGTACTTTCAGGCTTACTTGCAGTTGTCTGTGTGTTTTTAGAATCCATATTTTCAATATCATCATTGCTGCTTTCATTCCCGGCTATTTTCCAGTACATTTGCATGATGTCCGACAGTGGCATATTTGAAATTTTTTCAACATTTATATTTGATTCCATGGCTATAATATTGTTGATCAGAACATTTTTTCCAATGGATATTTTTCTTTTTCGAGACTCTATAATATCTCCAGATTTAGCTTTAACAGTCACAATCTTTAGCCTATTATTATTTAAAGCTCTTATTGAACTTTTTAAGGAATTGATAAGATTATCAAGTTTTTCGCCATCTTCCTCATGTTTTAATGATGCCGAAACCAATAGAATTCTGCCATCTTTAATAAGCCCACTTTTACCAAACTTTTCAAGGAGGATTTTTATTGACTCATCCGCGTGTTTTCCTGTTAAGACCGAATCTGACGCAAAGCTTTTGGCGTCATTATTTAAAGGTACTACCTTTAAGACCTTCCTGTCCTTATCCAGAACAAACTCAATACTTGGATTTATATCAATATCAACAAAGGCATATTCTTTTGAAGAGATCATAAATTGATTTATTGGACCTGATAATATAATGATACTGAAAAGTATAAAAATGCATGCAGCAATATATATAAACTTTGCAGGCGCAATTGTCCCAGTTATTACTGTTTTGGCGTCAAAAGTTATCCTTTGACCGATATACATTCCGTTTTCACGTCGTACTCTTAAATACTGGCGGTCATCAGTTATTACAATAGCTTTGTTGCCGTCAAAGCTTATGATTAATCCTTTATAAATCATTTATATACTACCTCCTTTCCCACCTATAAATTCTAGCAAATGTTCCAAACCATAGATTAAAATCAAACACAAGGAAATAATATATTTCTTATTCCTTTGAATAGTTTTTGGGTGCACATCAAAAACCTTTATGACATCGGCATAAGGAATATGTCTTTTTAAGATAAGTTTTTCCGCCAAATTCCTGTTATTTACTATTACCCTCGCAATCTTAAGCGCTAATTCTCTTGAGTCCAAATGCTTTGGAGTACAATTTGGCAAATCCTTTATATTGATTTTATAATCTTTTAATAACTCAGTAAGTTTCTTCATTTCCTGAATTATTTCTATTCTTTCAAAATCTGACTGGCTGCAATTCATAGGAGATATTCGGTCTACAAAACTGGCGCTGTCATCTGAAAAATATGAAAAAGGAAGTTCCCTGCCACTTATCTTGGAGTTTAATTTTACATAGTCCAGAAGCCTTCTTCTGATAACCAGCTCTGCAAATTTTATAAATAAACAATTTTTATTCTCATCATAACAATCTATTGCCTCATTGAAAGCAATAAGCGCTACGCTGTATTCATCACTATCTTCAATAAAGCCTGTAATCGGGGTAACATCGCTAACAACCCTTTTGATAAAGGGCTTATACTCTCCAATAAACTTATTTTTCATTGAAGTGTCGCCAAACTTTATCATTTCAAGTATGCTTGAAATGGAACTATCGCTATTAGCCAGCTTTATCGATGGAGATCTAAACCGAAATGCCACATTATTCCCCCTTTATTAAGTAGGTAATTCGACAGTAATTTTTTTTTAAGTACCACTTTTTATTTTTTCGCTATTAGCGGATAAAGATATTAATCGCCTATAGGCCATAATATATACCTATAATATGTAGGCGGAGCGGGTTTCGGAAAAATATTATCAGATAAAATTAACATGAAATGAACCTATATAAAAAGCACTATTAATCTTACATTTGACGGAGCAAAATAACGAACGCTTTAACGTTATTTTGTGATAGGCAAATGTAAAAGATTAATTGCTTTTTATATACCACAAAAGTCGATTAGGAGTGTCGAAGAAATAACTGGTCATGCAGCCCTTTTTTGTCTGCCTAATTTGAAGTAGAAGAGTTGACTAAGGGCGTTTCTAAGAATTCTTTTTTAAAGTTTTGTATGATAAAAGCCATTTTTCAGAGTTCTAAAAACCTGATAGCGCCTTGCTTTGATTACTCATCTTTCTTGCATCGGCGCTATCAGGTGACCTACTGTTATAATAAATTGTATTTAAAATATATGTAGTCGTATTTGTGTTTTAGGATACGCTATTGAATTGATTTGCGATTAACACAACATCAGA
>JAUZPS010000615.1 GCA_030705945.1 Bacillota bacterium | reverse complement strand
CTCATTGATCAGTATCAAGCAGGTATAAATAGCAGAGATTTCTCTGGGATGACGCCTGAAGAGCAATTGAAAAATATTACAGCTAGAATTCAGACTATGGTTAAAGAACAGTATGAAGTATATAATAATTCACTTATTCCGGCTTTGAAGGAAGAAGGAATCATATTTCTGCAGATGAATGAACTCGACAAAAGCCAGGAAAAGTTTATTGAAGACTTTTATTTCAATACTGTATACCCGGTATTGACCCCCATGGTCGTGGACAGAAGCAGACCTTTTCCACTTGTTTTAAATAAGAGTCTTAATATTGCGCTGATTCTGGAAAATGATGATGAGGAAGAACCAATATTTGGCATGGTTCAGGTGCCGTCAGTGTTAGACAGGCTTATTAAAGTGCCGTCCAACAAGGATTTGAATTGTTTTGTTTTTCTTGAGGATATAATCGAAAAATATATAGATAAACTCTTTACCGGCTATAATAAATTTACATTAACACAATTCAGAATAACCAGAAACACGGACCAGGGTTTAGATGAAGAAGAGGCGGAAGACCTGCTTCAAGCCATTGAAGAATATATCAAGAAGAGAAAATGGGGAATGATTATTCGTCTTGAAGTCAAGAAAAAAACTGATGAAAGGCTTCTGAAAATCCTGACGGAAGAATTTGAAATACAGAAACAAGGTATTTACTATATTAATGGTCCCCTTGACCTGACGTATCTTATGAAACTAAGTGGTATACAGGGGTTTGATCATCTCAGGTACAAGTCCTTCATACCTCAGATATCTAAAGAAATATTGGAATCAGAAAATATATTTGATACTATCGGAAACAAGGATATAATGGTTCATCACCCATTTGACTCATTTGATCCTGTTGTTGATATGGTAAGAGAAGCGGCTGATGATCCCAAGGTTCTTGCCATAAAGCAGACTCTATATCGTGTAAGCGGGAATTCTCCTATAGTTGAAGCACTTATAAAGGCCGCGGAAAACGGCAAACAGGTCACAGTATTAGTTGAGCTTAAAGCAAGATTTGATGAGCAGAACAATATTCAATGGGCAAAACGACTTGAAATGGCTGGGTGTCAGGTGATATACGGACTTATGGGTTTGAAAACCCACTGTAAGGTGCTCCTAATAATAAGAATGGAGGACGATGGGGTTAAGCGCTATGTTCACTTTGGCACTGGAAATTATAATGATGTAACAGCAAGATTTTATACCGATTTAGGTATATTTTCAGCTAATCCTTACTTTGGCGCCGATGCGTCGGCATTATTCAACATGTTGTCCGGATATTCAAAACTTCCGAATCTTCATAAGCTTCATATATCGCCAACAGGTATCAGGATCAAGTTTGAAAGCCTGATAGACAATGAAATCAATAACGTTAAAGGTGGTAAAAAAGGTCATATAATTGCAAAGGTAAATTCTTTAGTTGATGAGGGAATAATAAAAAAGCTCTATGAGGCTTCCTGCGCGGGAGTAAAAATTGAATTAATCGTGAGGGGTATTTGTTGCCTTAGGCCCGGTGTCAAGGGTCTTAGTGAAAATATTAGCGTAAGAAGTATTGTAGGAAGATTTTTGGAACACAGCAGAATTTTCTACTTTTATAATGATGGCGATGAGAAAATTTATCTTTCAAGCGCCGACTGGATGTCCAGAAATCTTGACAGAAGGGTAGAGCTTTTGTTTCCTGTTGAAGAGAAGGATAATTTCATTAAGATCAGAGAAATACTTGAGATTTATTTGAGGGATAATGTTAAGGCAAGAATATTAGAAAGTAATGGTTTGTATACAAGGGATTCCAGCAAAAGAAGAAGGCTTTTAAACAGCCAGGAAATTCTGTGCAATAACCATAAAGAATGATAAAAATGGAATAAATGCGACCTAAATGTAAAATACTAACCGTATATTAATAATGTAACGATTTAAATTTGTGAAAAGGAGAAGATGAATATGAAGAAACTTATTTCCGGGGTAACAGCCGCAGCTATGTTACTTACGATTTCTACAGGTGTATTTGCATGCGTTGGAAAAAAAGAAGTCAAGCCGGCTGCCCCATCCAAATCTAAAATCCAAGGCTTAAAGCTTGCCGATAAAAGCAAAGCTAGCTCTTTAAGCGCTGATACAAAAGCTAAAATTAAAGCTTTACAAGACGCCTTCACAAAAGATGTTGCTCCGCTTAAAGATCAGCTTAAGACATTATCAGCAGATCTGAAAACAGCTAAAGCGGCAAATCCTGTTGATACAACAAAAGTTAAGTCAATTAATGATCTTATAGCGTCAGTTAAGAAGGAGATCAGCGATAAGGAAAAGGCCTTGAAAAGCAACATTGAAAAAGAAATTCTCATAGCTCAATATGGAGCTGACGCAGTAGCAAAAATAGAAGCTGCCCAATCAGCTTTCGCTAAAGATGTTGCGCCATTAAAAGACAGCATCAAAACTCTTGAAAAAGATTTAAAAGCCGCATTATCAGCAACTACTGTTGACAAAGAAAAGGTTAAATCAATTAAAGAGCAGATAAAAACTGTAAATAAGCAAATTGCAGATAAACAGAAAGCTTTATGCCAATCAATCGAAAAGATAAAGTTGGTAGCGCAGTATGGAGCAGACGCCGTTGCAAAGATAGATGCCGCAAAAGCTGCATATGATAAGGATGTTGCGGCAATTAACGAAAAGATTAAAACCATCAAGGCTGACTTAAAAGCTGCTACGTCTTCAACCACAATCGACAAGAAAAAGGTAACTGCTATTATAGATCAGCTTAATGCGGCTTGCAAAGAGCTTAAGGTAAAGAAAGAGGCTCTTAACGCTCTAATACAGAGCATTAAAAAAACTGCGACAACAACAGTAAATAAGACTATTTAAGCATCAATAACCAACCATCTTAAATGATGGTGATTTGAGTAACACTATAGATAACGCTTTTATATT
>JAUZPS010000614.1 GCA_030705945.1 Bacillota bacterium | reverse complement strand
TTATGTAAACATATAAAGTTTGAGCTTTTTCATGTATACCTGGCGTTTCAAAAACTTGATATAATGGTTTCATCAAACAAAACTTCAATAAGGATTTTTTTGAAACGCCGTAATTGCTAATGCATATTTTATGTAAACTTATTCTATTTACATCCATATTAATATTTTATATAATTAATAATACATAATTAGTCTTTAAAACCTTATTAAACCTTAGCCTTTCTTTATTAAAAGAATAAAAGTACTTTCATTTTTGGTTATAATGCCGATTCTATATATTTCTTTTTGTAACATAAAATATTCATTATTTCGCCCTTCGGATATACCATATCCTTACAATATTTAAGTTTATTTATAAAAATATTGACTTTAATCAATTAACCGAAAGCGAGTGTTTTTATGAAAAATAACAAAGCGGGAACTTATACATTTGATGAGTTTGCAAATAAGGAAGCAGAATTAAATCGTTTAATCGAACAAGCCTCTTTGGTTTCTCAATTAGAATTTAAATTGATTAAGGCTCATGGTTTATCTGATGGAATGAAGGTTCTTGATGCGGCATGCGGCCCTGGAATTATTAGTTGTATGATATCGCAAAATCTTAAGAACGCTAATGTTACTGGAATTGATATAAATGACAATCTACTGGAAAAAGCAAAACAGAGATCCATAGAGCAAGGCCTTGACATAAGGTTTATGAAGGGCGACATTTATGACCTGCCATTTGAAGATGAATTTGATTTTGCGTATTGCCGCTTTTTATTTCAGCATTTGGAAAATCCTATGAAAGCAATTCAGGCTATCTATAAAGCGTTAAAACCTGGGGGAAAGCTTTGTATTGTTGATGTTGATGATGATTGGCTGACCCTTTATCCAGAATTACCAGAATTTAAAGAACTTTGCGATTTAACTTATGAAGCTCAGAAACAAAAAGGAGGAGACAGATATGTTGGGAGAAAGCTCAGAAGTTTAATTAAGAGCTGCTTCAAAGATATATCTGTTAATGTCCAAGCTTTGAATTCAGATGAAATAGGAGTCGAGCGATTTTTAAATCTAACAACCGACTTTAAGAAAGAGTTTTTCCAGGCCAATGACTTGCAGCATATTGAACATCTATTTGATGTAATCAAGGAAAAAACAACTAGTATTGATTATTTTGGAATCATCGGAATATATATTGTTTCAGGAACAAAATAATTAATAAAAAACAAATTGTCAGCTAAAAGCGCCCTTTAGGTAGTATCAAAAAAACTTAGCAACTGGGCGTTTCAAAAACTTGATATAATGGGTTTTAGTCATAGAAACTTGAACAAGGATTTTTTTTGAAACGCCCTTATACACTCCTTTGAACAGCAATGCGCTCTGTTCTGCAATCGATTAACTTTATTAAATCATTTGGGGCTAATTCTATCTGGTGTCCTATCTTTCCAGCGCTGATAATTATAGTATCCAAAGCCTCGCATGAGTTATCTAATACGGTTTTATAGTCTTTCTTCATTCCAATAGGCGAGCATCCTCCGCGGATATATCCGGTAACCTTATTAATATCCGATACCTTAATCATCTCAACAGCTTTTTCTCCTACAGCTCTCGCCGCTGCTTTCAGGTCCAGTTCTTCAGCGACTGGAATAACAAAAACATAGAATTCTCTGCTTGTCCCTTGCGTTACAAGAGTTTTAAATACACGTTCCAAAGCCTGTCCCATCTTATTTGCCACCGAGACGCCGTCAATCAGGCCATCACTATGCTCATAAGCATATGTGTTATAATTGATTTGAGCCTTATCAAGAATACGCATTGCGTTTGTCTTTATTTTTTCCAAAGTATATTCACTTCCCATGATTTTTTAAGTCTTCGAACATCATTATATTAATTTATGTCTATAAAATCAACCTCAACTATATATAGTATAAAAAAATTATTTCCTTCTATCCTTGACAATAAGTTTACAAGTGTTAAAATTAAATTACCACTGGTAATTACCAGTGTTAATTTAATTGTGAAACAAAGTAAATCACCTACTAAGCAGGTGGTCATAATTATGAGGTAAAATATATGTCAAAGGGAATGTCTAAAGGCATCACAAAGGAAAATATAGTAGACGTAACACTAAGGTTAATAAGAGATAAAGATAATATAAGAAGCGTTAATTTAAGAGAGATTGCCAGAGAGCTTGGCTGCGCTCACACAAATTTATATAATCATTTCTCTGATTTGGATGGAATACTCTGGGATGCTTCGTATGAAGTTCTTTTGAGATCTTGTGATTTTATACTATCAGGTATTGATTCTATTGAAAATTCTAATAGCAAACTTGAAGTTTTTTATAAGAGATTAATTGAGTTTTATCTTGAAAATAGAGGATGGTTCAGGCTTTTCTGGCTGGAGAAACTTCATGGAGAAATACCGGAAAGCAATAAAAGGCTGACTTCAGAAATAGTTGAGAGGTATGTTGATTTCTTGAATATACTTTTAGAAAAGCTTTATAATGTAAAACTTGACAACGGAAAAACGATGTATGTTTTTCATACTATTGATTGTTACTTGCATGGGGAAATATCCAAGTTTATATCAGGAAGGGGACTTATTACGGAGGAGAATCAATTTAGAGAGTATATTCTTAGAGAATGTGTAAAATTGACCAGACTTCTTACCATATCTATTGAATAGGAGGCATTTTTTATGGACAAAGAAAACATGAAAGAGGAAAAAGAATATCTATACAGTGTAAATGAATTGCTTCAATACCTGTTGAAAGTTGAAATTGATAAACTTTCCGGAGTAAAAAAAGAGGTCATATCCTTCCGAAAAGATATGTGGGAAAATTCCATACATTATACAAATGATTTTGATAGATTGACTGAAATGAACCAGTATCTGCAGCAGGAACATATCAGAACAGCAGAATATGAAAGCGCGCGAAAAAATGTTGAAAAGTTCA
>JAUZPS010000613.1 GCA_030705945.1 Bacillota bacterium | reverse complement strand
TATAAAAAGCAATTAATCTTTTACATTTATCTATCGCAGAATACCGTTAAAACCTTTGGTTATTTTGCTCTGCTAACTGTAAGATCAATAATATTTTAATATAACAGCAGTTTGAATTCTATTATTATTGTCATAAATTAATTAATTGATTCCTTATTAATGGCTTCTTTAGTAATGTTTTCTTTAGTAATAACTTCTTTAGTAATAGCTTCTTTATTCATAACTTCTTTATTTATAGCTTCTTTAACTCTGGCGGCTATATTATCAAAAGTATCAATAATTTTGCTCACATCCGTCATACTTAATTTATCCATGGAGTCATACTCGAAGCCTGCCTGTTTAAGAAATTCTTTTATAAAAGGAGCTTTTTCCGGATCAATTCCTGATGTTTTCATCTTCATTTTGAGATAATTTATCTGTCTGTCCGTAGCCTTTTTCATAATTGGAAGCTCGGTCCCCGATACCTTTGGCCCCTTATCAATCTTACTTTGAACTTTGTTAAATTCTTCCTCCAACATTCTTGCTTCGCCAGGAAATATCCAGTCATTTTCGCCCATCAGCTTTCTTATGACCCTGTCGCAGGCTCCAGTTATTGTCTTCTCCAATCCGAATTCCTTATCGTCAATAAGATCTCTTGCAATCTTAAACTTTTCGGCGTCAGTTAAATTAAGTTCCATATCCCTTTTTATTATAGGTTTGTTATTTTCTTTAACAACTCTGCCAGTTTCATCCTTCATAATATTTTTAGCCTGAATTTTTTCTGCCAGATAATTCTGGTACCTGTTGTAATAGTCTATCTGTTTCCCATCTACAATTACTTGTCCATTGTTTAAATCCTTACCGACAACCTTTACCATATAGGTTGGCAATTCTATAGATCCAACGCCTGGAAACTCTTCCCTGTTCTCTCTTATCATATTTATTTCAATATTCTCAATAGATATTCCCTTTTCTTTTGCCTTTTTAAAAAGGCCTTCAGCCTTAAGTCTCAACTCTCCGCCCATACCTTTATAAAAGTCCTTATCTTTTGAATATGTCACATCCACCGTTTTAGGATTATTAGCTTCTAATGCCTGATTTTCAACAATATCATTCATTTATTTAAATATCCTCCTGAGTCTTTTTTTATATGGAATCATTGAAAAATTTCTTCCGATTCTGAGCGTGTGTTCACGTGTTAAGCGAACACAAAGCGAAGATTTTAGCGAAAGTTATTTTTTCAGCATTCCTATGAACCAGCAAGAATCGAAATAACAATCAATACCTCAAAATTTGTTTTTCAACATTTATTATTTGATTAATTGAATGATATTAACAAAGTTTTTATTGTATAGGCTTGAAATAGTTCAACATAAAAGCGCTTTTTTACATATATTAATATAAGTTGAAATTGTCATAATCATATTTGGCGCCAAATAATAACTGGTTGATTGGGCGCTTCGAAAACTTGATTAAGCCCGTAAAAATATTTGCGAGTTTCAGGTATAAGCTTTTTCAGTTTTTCTATGAAACTTAGGATAATTTATATTATAATATATTAAAATAATGTTAATTTTTTTTACTTCTCTTTTTGAATAATTAGAAGTATAATATATTTAAGATTACCATTAAAATATTACAAAATATCAATCTACAACATATATTGTGTTAAATTGAATATAAACTTTATAAATAACTTTCAGATTTTATTCTTTGACTGTTTTGACAGAGGGGATTTATTTTACGATATGCTTCGTGATGGGGAATTAGAGCTCTATTAATCTAACATTTGACAGAGCTAAATAACGAAAACATTTGCAATACTTTGCATCCTGCAAATAAATCAGGTTAATAGCTTGACCACATCATTAATATTCTTGCAGCCATATTATCATAACGTTACGCTATCCAAATATAGTTGAATTAATGGCTGTTGTTATGGCTGCTTAATTCGAAGTGGGAAAGTTGGACTAATAGCTTTAATCAAATAAAAACTACGTCAATAGATTATGGTGATGCGTATGAAAATAGAAAAAGTAAGTGAAAACAAAATTAAAGTAACAATATCTCAAAATGATTTGGATGAACGAAATATTGATTTAAGTTCCCTGAATTATAATTCCCCTGCCGCGCAGGAATTATTCTGGGATATGATGGAACAGGCTGAAATTGAGTTCGGCTTTAATTCAGCTGATTCCCAGCTTTGTATTGAAGCTACTCCTGATTCAATCGAGGGGTTTATTATTACAATAACAAAGCTTGATGAAGAAAATGATTTTGAATCAATACAAAAGTATATTAAGAACAGATTTAAGAAATCAGATCTAAGGACAAAGAGAAAGAATAAAAAGGTTTGTTCTTCTGTTATGGTATATTGTTTTAATAGCTTTGAGGACATATGCGGGCTCGCGAATAAGATACATTCAATATATTCTGGCGACAGCACTCTCTTCAGGCTCAAAAACTATTATTATCTTGTTCTTACGAGGTATAGCTTCGGAAGTCCGGATACTAAATCTACAGAAATAATCCTGAGTGAATTCGGGAGAAAAATAAATAATTCAAGTTTCTACGAGGGATACCTTAATGAATATGGAACTAAAATCGTAGAATACAATGCTCTAGAGACTATCAAATCTTACTTTTAAGTTTGTGGATTGATATCTGTAAGGCCGATTAATAATTATTAGAATGAAAAGCATTATATGGTAATCAATAAGCTGACCTTAAAAGGTACATGTATAAAATTCACACGCGTTTAAAGCGCATATATGTATACCGCTGTATTCTTTTTAGGGTATTTCAAAAAATTCCTTGTCCAAGTCTTGTATGTTTCAAAACATTATATCAAGTTTTGAAACGACCAGTTGCTAAGTTTTTTTGATATTGATACTAACCTTGATGATATGAAAGGTGTAATGATAAAACTTACACTTTTTTTATTTTGAATCGCTGTTTTCAGGACTAGTTTCCCCTC
>JAUZPS010000612.1 GCA_030705945.1 Bacillota bacterium | reverse complement strand
TCTAATGAAAACTCTGGAGACTTCAGGTGGTTTAACCCATTAGAAGTTGTAAAGGGAAGAGAATTCTCATATGAGAATGATGGTTGGAATATCAGGATAACAATCGATGATGAGCATAATATAGTCTATATTTATACATAAAGTGGCTAAAACTATACTTGAAGCTGCATTTAATGAAGTCGCAATAGTCATAGCGATAAACAATATAAAAAGCAACAAAGCCGCAAACACTCCATGAATAGATGGCAGCAGAATGAAATAAGGCTTCCAATTTAACATGGTTTTGTTATAATTGTATTAAGATGGTACTAAGTCAAGACGTACCACAAGGAATAAATTTTAAAATGAAATCAAAGATTCTTATATGCCGTAAAAAGCTTAAAGTTTTAAACTGAAGCATTGTGAAGGAGTAGGGGGGTCGAAAGCTGAGGGGGGTATAAATGACTAAATCAAGAAAGGCTGTTTTCATAGGATTTCTACTCATTATGATATTACTATGTATTCGGGTATCTATGTATAATAGTATAATTGATAAAAGAAACTTGGAGCCAGATTTGAATAGTTCTAAAGCTTCTAATCATTTAAAAAATTCATTTAAAATTGGTGATTATATTCTATTCGGCAAGTATAATAACAAAAGAATTCTATGGAGAGTAATCAATATTGATGAAGCAGGAAGTCCATTATTGTTCATGGAAAATGTAATAACAATAAAATCATACGACTCTGGAGGTACTGTCCATAAATATTCGGACAGAGTGAAATTTGGAAGTAATTATTGGGAAAATTCAAATATTCATCAGTGGTTAAATGCTGAAAATCAAATATCACAATGGATACAAAATCCTCCGTCAAATGAGAATGTTTTTGAAAGTTCTAATTCATACGATAAAGAGCCGGGCTTTTTATGTGATAATAATTTTTCTCTCGAAGAGAAAAAGCTGATTATAACAAAGATTAATAGAGTTTTGCTATCTAAAATTGATATGGGTATGAAAATGGGTGGAAATAGATTGTTTAATAATGTTCGCAACTTGGAAACTGCATATCAAAATTATGATGAAGCTTATTATATGGAAGTATCAGACAAGGTTAGGCTGATTTCAATAAAGGAATTATATGAGTATGTGTATAAAAGAGGTTATAACACATTTCGAAAGCCTACCAAACAAGCATTGGAACAAAACACTGAGAAGGGAATGAATTTAACCACTAATGATTATTGCGCGTATTGGCTTAGGGACCCTGATGCAGAAAGTTCATACCAAGCTTATACTGCTTATTTAGAGTTAGAGTTATCCTGTCATTATGGAACTTATTTTGGAAGACAAGGAATTGCAGCCTGCTTGAATCTAGACGAAAACACAGTTGCATCTTCTGGAGCAGGTGATTATAATAATCCATATCTGATAACTGGAAAAGTATGATAAGTTTTAGAGAAATTGATAAGAGCTATTTTAAAGCTTATGATGAAATTCCAATGACTGTATATGTGAAGAGTCATTATCTTTTAGAAAAGATTGATAAAGGTTTGGGCGGTATTATTTTTAAGGAGATCCCTGTCAAAGAATATATTAAAGATTTTAGAATCTATGAAAAAGCCAGTAAATATGAGGTGAGATTTGATATATCAAACTGGGCGTTTTTTATGGCTTTTGACAATGAAAACCCTATTGGAGCGGTAACAATAGTTTCAAATACAAATAATTTATATATGCTTGATGGCAGAAATGATATAAGCGTTTTGTGGGATATTCGTGTAGCAGATGGTTACAAGCAAATGGGTATAGGACAAAAATTATTTGATTTAGTAGTTGATTGGTCAAGAAGAAAAGGGTTAAAACAAATGAAAATCGAGTGTCAAAATAATAATGTACCTGCGTGTAAATTTTATCATAAACAAGGCGCTGTATTGAGTAAGATTGATGAACATGCTTACTATAATGATATTACATTACGAGAAGAGGTTCAATTTATATGGTATCTTGATTTATAAGGATATGGTTTATTTTTTTGTGGACGATGTCCTATCGTCTCCTGATTCACGGGGCAGGATATGTCGGAGATATATCTCTGTAAAGGCTGCAAGAGCAGAAGCATGAAGTATTTCTCTGAAAAAATGTCATGAAGAAGTGCTCCGCTACATCCTCTCACAGACGCAGTTGCGTGGCTGACGAGGTCATCCCAAAGAAGAACGTTCGAGGACGTAAATGACGCTCAACGATAGAGCAGCCACACGCTTTGCCGTGCTATCCTTGGCCTGATTTTGATTTGTTATATTCTTACATGAGCGAGGTTAAATGAAAATGAAAAATACCAATTTAATGCTTACTATAGGATGTGTTTTGTGTTTGATAATCGGTACTTTGTCAGCTAGCGGGATTGCTTTTATATATATAGCATTTACACATGATTTGGCTGTATTACTAGCTGCCATTGAGTTATGGAACAAGTTTGTTTTTCAATTAAATATGACAATAATCATTTTAGCGCTAGGTATAATTTTAGGATTTATAACGAAATGCAGTAATACAAAAAAGATATTAATTCTAACAATTGTAGGCTATTTGTTATCGTTTTTATCTGCATATGCTGTATATAGACATATAGTAGATTTTCCCATTCAAATATTTTTGGGATTTTTATCTGTATTACCACATGTTTTGTCTTTCTTATTCTTACTTGGATCAAAGTTTGATAATAAGAGTAATGATAAAAAACTTAGCATTTAACTGAAAACTACAGGGGAATTATCAGGGTAAGGCCATGGAGTTTATTTATATATTACCTTAATATTGTGCAACTGGCTTATGAAACATACAGTTTAATGTCATAATTTGTAGAGCTATTTGAAAGATGAAATCGGGAGGACAGTCGTGAAAAAGCTTATTTTAAGTATTATCTTTGTTCTTTTGATGCTTTCACTATTGCCTTCATGTAATTGTATTCAGTCTGATA
>JAUZPS010000611.1 GCA_030705945.1 Bacillota bacterium | reverse complement strand
TTGCTTGAGCGCGCTTGTCGCATCCATGCTTTCAATTTTCATAATGAACCCCTCCTTGAATTAAATAGCTTACTGTAAAACGGCATAAACCACAGTAATCTATCTTTAGCAATACACCTGGCTAAGCCCAGAAAAACATATTGCTAATGGTTAACTTAGGAAAAATTCTTTCCTTAAAGTCAGCGCGGGTTCTTATGAACTTACATTTGTTGGTCAGAATATTTAGTTAAAAGATATATCCAGACAAATGTAATTTATAAATTGCTTCGGCTTGAACTACAAATTATACAATTAACACTAACCTTTCAAAAAAGAATTATAACCGATTACACTAAATATATCGGAAAAAAAACATTTTTGATTTACATCAATTCTTTAGTAATTATGATTAAATAACTCAACTTTCCCACTTCAAATTAAGCAGCCATAAAAACAGCCATTAATTCATCTATTTTTGAATATAGATTTGATAGACGTAATGTTATGAGAATATGGCTGCAAGAATATTAATGATGTGGGAAAGTTGATTAAATAATAAGAATATCACTATCAATCTAATTTACTCCAATATACACCTGCAAACCTCCTTAATATCATCGGTTGTGAGACCGACAGAACTAGGAAGATTTAAGCCTATATTTGAAATAAAATCAGTATTTCTCATATCGCCGCGATTAAAATTTGCATATGGTTTCATAGAATGAATTGGAACAAAGAATGGACGGGTTTCAATCCCTTTATATTTTAGTCTTGTCATTAACTCTTTTCTGTTCTCTTTAAAATTCTTATGGATTAAGATAGGATACAGCCATAAAACAGTCTCATCCCTGTTCTTTTTTTGTGGCAGGGTTAAACCTTTTACATCATTTAGTAAATCATCATAAAGCTTTGCGTTTTTTCTTTTTATCCCGACACGATTATCAATTGTTTCTAGTTGGGCCAAGGCTAATGCCGCATTGATATTAGACATTCTATAGTTATAGCCGATATCGCTGTGATAAAAGCCGCCTTCTTCAACGTTATCCTTTGCCTGAGTCGCTAAATGCAAGGCATACTCAGCTAACTTTAAATCATCCGTTACAAGCATTCCGCCATTTCCGGCTGTAATCAACTTATTCCCGTTAAAGCTGAAGCAGCCTATATGACCAATAGCTCCAGTAAATTTCCCTTTATAAATAGATCCTAATGATTCTGCCGCATCTTCAACCACGTACAAGCCATATTTTCTTGATATCTCCATTATCCTGTCCATATCGACAGGTTGTCCGTACAAATGAACAGGCAGGATCGCTTTTGTCCTGCCTGTTATCAACGCTTCAAGCTTATCAGCATCTAGAACATAAGTATCCTCGCATATATCTGCAAAAACCGGCTTTGCCCCCACGTATATAATCGCGTTAACTGTTGCGGCGAATGTCATTGAGGGGACAATTACTTCATCACCCTCGCCAATATCTAAGCATCTCAATGCAAGATGAAGAGCGGATGTTCCGTTTACCGTAGCTATAGAATACTTAGCGCCTAAATATTCCTTAAATTTACTTTCGAATTCAGTCACAAAGGGGCCCGCGCTAGACACCCATCCTGAATCTAGGCACTCCTTGAGATATTTCATTTCGTTGCCGCAAATCTCAGGTATACTTAATGGAATCATTTTTGCTCCTTCTCATCGAACTCAGGCATATCGCACACAGAACAGATAGGTATAGAGTTATAATTACCTTCCATGTGTCTCATTCTGATATTAGTGTACTTTTCATTCTTCCATATATCTTTTAGTTTTTCTTTTTTTGCGTCTCCGACAACATATTCCATTTTTATATCGGCGCAGCACACAACAACCTTGCCGTTCCATGTGACAAACATCCTTTGCCATAGTTGGGCGCAAGCGAAATTCTTAATCTTCTCCCTTTTTAAGCGTTTTCGTCCTTCCCCCAACAATTCTTCTTTATTTGTATACTCAGACCATGCAACAATATCCACATGCTCCTTAAATAGTTCAACAAAATCTTTAAACTGATCAGCATTTTCTTTCATTAGAACCATTGATACCCTAGTCAGAGGCGTATCCGAGCCTGACTTTTCTCTCAAGCTCTTTATATTCTTGATATTACTGATTACCTTATCATAATCGGAACCTATCCTTATATTCTCATAGACTTCCTTATACGGAGAGTCAAAGGAGAATAAAAGCTTATCAAGACCAGCCTTTATTAGTCCTTCAGCCAACTTTTCATCCACGAAGAGCCCATTGGTATTGATTAAAACATCTATAATACCTTTATCTTTAGCGTACCTGATCATATTTGCCAGATCCTTATGCATGGTTGGTTCGCCAAGCCAATTCAGCTTCACTGCTTTGACACCCATATCTACCGCTTGATCAATAATATCTTTATAGAATTCAAAATCAATAAAGCCTGTCTTCAATTTTTCGCCATTCACAGGTATGTTTTCATTTATCAAAACTGTCCGAGGACACATTGGACATTTCAGATTACAACAGTTTGTTACTTCAATATCAAGATTTAATGGTCCTTCCTCAAGAATAAAATCCTTTGGGTTTTCTACCCACTTCCTTCTATATTCTTTATAATCCTCAGTTCTTTTAGCTTCCCATTCAATAGCAAACTGATCTTTAAACTGGTTAAAATTCTGATCTACTGGCACTTTTATTTTTTCATCAGTCATTTTTATCATCCTTTATCCTAATGTAAAATCTTTTTCGCAACTTATATAGATATTTTGCAATAAACATTTTACATAAACTTTTTATATTGCAAAATATATACCTTAACTCATAAGTTGCGAAAAGTTCAGTTTTGACAGTAAAATGCAGATGTATTAACTGCATTTTTAATTTAAAGTATTTTTCGCAACTTATATAGATAAAAAGCAATTAATCTTTTACATTTGCCTATCACAAAATAACGTTAAAGCGTTCGTTATTTTGCTCCGTCAAATGTAAGATTAATA
>JAUZPS010000610.1 GCA_030705945.1 Bacillota bacterium | reverse complement strand
TAATAACTTACAAAATATTTCTTATTATAGATATCGAACTGTAAAACAAGTTTTGTAAGTTAGCGCTGAGCAGCCGAAAAATGGCTTTTTAAAGCAACCTTATATTAAAACTTTACATAAAACTTTACTGTTTTTTAATTATCAAATATATGAACCTGCATACCGCTTATTGAGGCAAAAAAAAAGACTGTAAGAAGTATGTTTAATACTTTTCACAGTCTTAAAGTCTAAGTTTTTTGATACTACCTTTATTGATGAATTATGGCTGTTTATCTTCTGCCGGGAATTTGACAATCATACCTATTAGCACGCGTCTTGTATAGGCAATGTCATCGGAATCAAAGCCGCCGTCACCGTCAACGTCAGCTGCCTTAAGGCCGTATATAGTATCAGGGAATTGAGTTATAATTCCAAGCAAGTACTGTCTCATATAAGCATAGTCGTCTGAATCAACTCTTTTGCTTCCATCAACATCTCCAATAATATAAGCTTTCGATATAACCGGTAAAAGGTTTTCAGGTTGTTGGACAGTATACTGGTTTGCTTTCAGAAGGTTGGCGTCCCAGTCAAAGAGCATTGTTCCATCTACATTGCCAGGCATGCTGGCGCAGCTTTCAAATGAAAATTTTACGCCTTCGGGTGGTAGATCCTTAATAACTTTGAAAGTAATTACAGCAACCGAGCCTGACGTTTCCGGCTTGCCAGATGCTTTGTATGATGCTGATTCCAAATAATATCTGCCAAAGTTAAGGAAACCTTTTGCAAGATTATTAGCAGCCATGCTAATTCCGATATATTTAGTTTGATTGAGGATAGTACCGCATTCAGGATATGTATTACTGCTATATGGGATATTTGATGATGTATCCCATGGTTGCAAGTAGTTTTGGTCATACTTGATATTGAACTGGTAACCTATAAAATTTTCTATGTTGTCGATGTTTATTGTAGCCTTTACAAGATCGCCTAGTTTAACCTTAGATTTGTCGAAACTCACGCTTACTTTTCCACATGCTGTAGCTGCAGGAGTATTAGTTGGAGTGATTGTCGGCGTAGGTGTGGGCGTATTTGTCGGTGTATTTGTCGGTATGTTGGTTGAAGTGCTTAGGAAAGGATAAATTTGTGGAGCCTGAGTTACCTTGTATGCTGAAAGCTGCAATCCATCCCAATTAAATAACATTGTTCCGTCTACAGCATTACTCATGCTAGATGAATTTTGTAGTGTTATCTTAGTTGGGAGAGGTTTTAATACTTTAAACCTGATTACTGCTAATGAACCTGTACTTTCAGCAATTCCTGAACTCTTATATAGAGCCATGCTCATGTATGCTCTTCCAAAATTAAGAATGCCGTTTGCAAGATCATGGGATGCCAGGTCTACTGGGTTGTATTTATTCTGCAGCAGTGTGCCGTATCCTGGCATTGATGACGCATCCAATGGCGTTTTGTCAGAGTTTACTGGTTGCAGTACTGCTGGGTCGTACTTGATATTTACCATATATCCGGCAATAACATTAAAATCTCTGGCATTCAATGTAGCTGTTACTACATCCCCGACTAGTGGATATGGTTGGTCAAGTGTAATATATACTTCAGGAGTTTTAAATGTTGCTGTAACTGTTGGATTCGAGATCGTTGGTGTTACCGGGATTTCTGTTGGTCCACTTATAGTTGGAGCCTGAGTTACTGTGTATGACGATAATAGCGCGCCATTCCAGTCAAACAACAAAGTCCCGCATATTGTATCTGCTATGTTAGCTGCGTTCTCTAGCGCAATTTTAGTTGGTAAAGCCTTTAATACTTTAAAACCAATAATAGCTAATGAACCTGAATTTTCAGCCACTCCCGAACTCTTGTATGCGCTCAGAGCCATATATGATCTTCCGAAGGTAAGTATACCATTTGTAAGATCATTTGCTGCAATGTCCACAGGGCTGTATCTTTTTTGCAGCAATGTACCGCTTTCCGGAACTGATTCTTGATCATAAAGCATTCCATCGGAGTATACCGGCTGTAATACTGCAGGGTCATATTTAATGGTTGCCTGATATCCGGCAATAACAGCAAAGTCCTTTGCGCTTAACGTTGCGATTAATATATCTCCAACTTGAGGATTTGTTTTGTCTACTGTTAAAGATACTTCGCCTCTGCTAGGTGGAACTGTAGGTGTTGGGGTTGGTGTCGGAACAAACGAAAATGGAGCCTGAGTTACTGTGTATCCTGATAACTGGTCTCCGTTCCAATCAAATAACATTGTTCCGCTTATAGCATTTGATAAGGTTGGCGAATTCTCTAATAATAACTTTATTGAGGTTGTTTTTAATACTTTAAAAGAAATTTTAGCTAATGAGCCTGTATTTTCAGGAACTCCTGAACTCCTGTATGCAGATAATGACATGTACATTCTTCCGAAGTTAAGCTCGCCTTTGGTAAGATTATTTTCTGCTATATCTGTTGGGTAGTATCTTTTTTGCAGCAATGTACCGAGCTCAGGCGTTGAAGTTTGATCATAAGGCAATCCATCGGAGTATACCGGCTGTAATACTGCAGGGTCATACTTAAGAGTTGCCTGATATCCCGCTATAACTTCAAATCCTTTAACATTTATTGTTGCTGTTATAATGTCTCCAACTGCCGCTGTTGTTTTATCAACTGTTACGTATACTGAGCCAGGATAAGATGTATATAACGGCAGTGTCGGCGTAGGTGTGGGAGTGAGTGCGATTGTAGGTGTGGGTGTGAATGGGATTGTAGGTGTGATTGTAGGTGTGATTGTAGGTGTGAGTGTAGGCAATTGGCAGATATTAATTGCAGGAGCCTGAGTTACATTATATTTAGACAGTTTGATACCATCCCAGTCAAATATCATTGTTCCATCAATTGCTCCTGTTAACGCCGGTGAATTAACTAATTTAATCATTGTTGTAGAGGCTTTTAACACTTTAAAGCTTATAACGGCTAATGAACCTCTATTTTCAGAAAC
>JAUZPS010000061.1 GCA_030705945.1 Bacillota bacterium | reverse complement strand
TATAAATTAATTTATATTTCCCTTACGAAACTAATATAAAATGAGTTTTCATCATACAAAACTTGAACAAGGAATTTTTTGAAACGCCCTTATCTATCGCAAAACACCGGTAAAACCATGCATTAGAGTTTAGTATGTATACGGGTTGATGTTGACAGAAATCAAACATAATCATATAATATCTATATAAAAGTAAACAATTTAAGAAGGTGTCTATTAAATGAATAAAAATGAGAGGATGTTAAGTTCAACTGTAGATGAAATTAAAAGAGGTTATATAGATCAGGAGAACGATTATGTATGCCTTCTTTGTGGAAAAAGCTATGAAAAAGGGCTGATTTATCATGAAGACAATACTTTTTATGAGGCTGAAAAATATATGAAGCTTCATATAAAGAAAAGTCATAATTGCGTGTTTGATTATCTGATAGGAATGGAGAAGTCAGTTACGGGGCTTTCGGACCATCAAAGCAAATTGTTTAAGCTTTTTTATGATGGAAGTTCCGATAGCAAGATAAAGTCTGAGTTGAATATAGGGAGCAGTTCAACAATCAGAAATCATAGGTTTGCTTTCCGGGAAAAGGAAAGACAAGCTAAAATATTTCTCGCGCTTATGGAATTGCTCAAAGAATCGGGGAAAAAAACATCAGATGCTGTAAAGCCCCACAACACGGCAAAAATGGTGGACGACAGATATAAGATTACCGAGGAAGAGAGGAGTAAAATACTTGAGAAATGCTTTCCACAAGGGGTAAATGGTCCGTTAAGAACATTTGATATTAAAGAAAAAAATAAGCTTGTTGTTCTTAGACAAATAGCAAAGAGGTTTGATAAGGATGAATTTTATTCAGAAAAAGAAATAAATGAGATACTAAAAAATGTTTATGAGGATTTTGTGACACTTAGAAGATATCTGATTGAATATGGATTTCTTGATAGAAAGCCGGATGGAAGCCAATATTGGCTTAAGGTCCAAAACGAAAAGCAGGAGGTTGTGGAAATGGATAGGAAAAAGGAACTAAAAAATCTGTATAAAGAAATGAAAATAGAAGCAGGAGTTTATCAGATAAGAAATACACAAAATAACAAAACTTTTATTGTTGCTACACCTAATCTAAAGACAATGAACGGACGACACATTGAACTTAAAAGGGGAGGCCATAGAAACAAGCTTCTCCAGGAAGACTGGAATAAATATGGAGAAGAGGCGTTTGTTTTGGAAGTTCTTGAGGTTTTAGAAGAGCCTGAGGAAGGTTTCTTTGATAGGAAAGAAGAATTAAAAAAACTTGAGAAGAAATGGCTGGAAAAGTTGCAGCCTTTTGGAGAAAAGGGTTATCATTAAGGATCCTATTGTAGCTACTAAAATTCTAAGTGACTGAAATTTATACCAAATAATCAATTGACACAAGATATTGTATGTGATAATATAAATACACCTAAATGTTGCACAGAAAGATAATGGATTAAGCTCAAACGAACATTGAAATTTAACCATATTAAAAGGATTAATCTTTTACATTTGCCTACCACAAAATAACGTTAAGCGTTTGTTATCTTGTGGTAGGCAAATGTAAGATTAATTGCGCTTTTAATTTAATTCAACCGTTTATGTTCTATAAAAACTACCATATTTTATTCTATAAGAAGTACTACATTTTATCTGAATGCATTATCTATCAATATCATTATTAATCTTACATTTTAGCAGAGCAAAATAACGAACGGTTTTAGCGGTATTTTGCGATAGATAAAATAGATGTAAAATGTTTATTGCAAAATATCAAATTATCAAACTTAAATAACAGTTATGAAGATTAATTGTACAAGCTCTTCGGTTCTCGAAGGCTTTTTTGTGTCTAGTGTGTCTAGTATAAATTAACGTCGTTTTAGGAAAGCTCGAGGAGGAAACGGACTAATGATAACAAAGATTAGAAAACGTGATGGAAGGGAAGTACCTTTTAATATTGAGAAAATTGCAAATGCTATATTCAAGGCTGCCACCGCAACTGGAGGGAAGGATTACACAGCGGCTATGGCTTTGGCGGAAAAAGTTGTTGAATACATAGATAATTCACAGGGGGGGAAGATACCTACTGTTGAAGAGATACAGGATGCTGTTGAAAAAATAATGATGGAGACAGGACATGTCAGGACAGCTAAGGAATTTATATTATACAGGGCGGAGAGAACCAGAGTCAGGGAAATGAGCACCCGGCTTATGAAGGTTTATGAAGAACTGACTTTTAAGGAAGCTAAAGATAATGACATGAAGCGTGAGAATGCCAATATTGACGGAGATACAGCAATGGGCACCATGCTTAAATATGGATCTGAAGGCGCAAAGCAATTTTATGAAATGAGGGTATTGAAGCCGGAGCATGCGAAGGCTCAAAAAGAAGGGGATATTCATATTCATGACATGGATTTTCTGACTCTTACTACTACATGCTGCCAGATCGATATCAGCAAGCTGTTCAAGGGTGGATTCAGCACAGGTCACGGTCATTTAAGGGAACCGAATGATATCCATAGCTATTCTGCTTTAGCATGTATTGCGATCCAGTCAAATCAGAATGACCAGCATGGAGGTCAGAGCATACCTAATTTTGACTATGGAATGGCTCCGGGAGTTAAGAAAACTTATGTGAAGTTATACAGGCAGAACCTTGCCAAAGCCCTGCTTCTTCTAGTTGATATACAGGATGCGACTGATAAAGTTAAAAAAATAATTGAGGAAATAAATGAAGAACACGGATTACAGCCGACACTAGGAGTAGTCGATCTATATAGAAAATATGAAGCTGAAAAGCTTAAGGAATTGGTAGGTGATGAAAAACTTATTGGAAAATGCCAGGGCTTTGCTGTAAAAATGGCGGAGTCTGAAACTGACAGAACTACCTATCAGGCGATGGAGGCTTTTGTGCATAACTTAAATACAATGCACAGCAGAGCGGGTGCGCAGATTCCATTCAGCTCTATAAACTATGGGATGGATACGTCGCCAGAGGGAAGGCTTGTTATTAAAAATCTGCTGCTGTCTACAGAGGCGGGTTTAGGAAATGGGGAAACACCTATTTTTCCAATACACATTTTCAGGGTGAAAGAAGGAGTAAATTATAATACTGACGACCCCAACTATGATTTGTTTAAACTGGCGTGCAGAGTAAGCGCAAAAAGGCTCTTTCCTAACTTCGCGTTTCTTGACGCTCCTTTTAACCTTAAGTATTACAAGCCTGGACATCCTGAAACGGAAATTGCGTATATGGGATGCCGTACAAGGGTAATCGGCAACGTTCACGACCCTGACAGGGAGATTATAGCAGGCAGGGGTAACCTCAGTTTTACAACAGTAAATCTTCCGCGAATTGCATTGAGAAGCAACAAAAACATTAATATATTCTTTGATGAATTGGAAAGAAAAATCAATCTGGTAATTGATCAACTTATGGAGCGTTTCGAGATTCAAGCAAGGAAAAAGGTCAAAAACTTCCCGTTTCTTATGGGCCAAGGGATTTGGATTGACTCGGAGAAACTTGGTTGGGATGATGAGATCAGAGAAGTTTTGAAACATGGAACTCTTACCATGGGTTTTATAGGACTTGCTGAATGTCTTAAAGCATTGACAGGCAAACACCATGGAGAATCTCCGGAAGCTCAGAATCTTGGCCTTGAGATCATTGGCTTTATGAGAAAACGAATGGATGAAGCAAGCTCAAAGTATAAGTTGAATTTTACATTGATTGCGACTCCTGCTGAAGGAACAGCTGGCAGATTTGTAAAGATGGACAGAAATATTTTTGGAAGTATTGAAGGCGTAACAGATAGGGATTACTATACGAACAGTTTCCATATTCCGGTTTATTATCAGATCGGAGCTTTTGACAAAATAAAGCTTGAGGCTCCTTACCATGAGTTGACTAACGCGGGGCATATAACCTATGTTGAGCTTGATGGAGATCCTGCGCAGAATCTTGACGCTTTTGAAAAAATTGTTCGTACTATGAAGGAAGCTGGCATTGGTTATGGTTCCATTAACCATCCGGTGGATAGAGATCCTGTGTGCGGGTTTACAGGAATTATTGGAAACGATTGTCCCGCCTGTGGAAGGCAAGAGGGAGATATTAAGTTTGAAAGAATCAGGAGAATAACGGGTTATCTGGTTGGCACACTAGAACGTTTTAATGACGCTAAAAAAGCTGAGGAAAAGGATAGAATAAAACATTTTAGCGGAGTTACCGGATCCATGTGAGTGGTTACCGGATCTAAGTGAGCTGTCGCCGGATCTATGTGAGAAGATTGGGCATGAACAGATAGTGAAGCCTAAAGTTATTCGCTTTTTGGAGGTTTGTATGAGTGCTGTTATAAAAATTGCGGGAGTAGTTAAAGAATCAATTGTAGACGGACCTGGCATAAGATATGTTGTTTTTGCCCAGGGTTGTAAACACCAATGCCGAGGCTGTCATAATCCTGGTACTCATTCTTTTGATGAAGGCAGCTTTGTGGATACCGATTCTATAATAGAGCAAATGAAAGCAAATCCTCTTTTAGACGGAATAACATTAAGCGGGGGAGACCCTTTTGAGCAAGCGGAAGGGTTTGCTGAACTGGCTCAAAGAGCAAGAACAAGCGGTTATAGTGTCATGACATATACCGGTTACACTTATGAGGAAATAATTAAAAATATGAGCCAAAAACAAGGTTGGGCTAAATTGATGGAAAATACCGATATTTTGGTTGACGGAAGGTTTGAGGAAACAAAAAAGAACCTGATGTTAAATTTCAGAGGATCTGATAACCAGAGAATTATTGATGTTACAAAATCTCTTGCCATGGATGAAATTATTCATATAAAGTTTTGATAATATTAATGTCGCATGTATAGATAAAAAGCAATTAATCTTTTACATTTGCCTATCGCAAAATAACGTTAAAGCGTTCGTTATTTTGCTCCGTCAAATGTAAGATTAATAGTGCTTTTTATATAGATAAACACTTTGTACGTTGGTTTATCCAGCAACTATCTACCAAAATATCGGTAAGTTAGAAGCGGGTTGCTCCAATGTTCAAAGTGTTTTATTATAGTTACCAAATGTAAAATTTCATATCATTCCACTTGAGCTATTGGCAATATTATTTTAAATAAGGCGCCGGTAGCGGAATTTTCCGCCGTAATTTTACCTTTATGCTTTTCAATTACATTTTTGGTTATTGCAAGCCCAAGGCCGAATTTTCCCTTTTTGCCTTTGTAAAATCTTTCGAAAATATATGGAAGTTCATCAGGATTAAATCCGGATCCATCATCCAATATTGAAAGCTCAATATTTTTATCCGTTATTTTTGCTGAGATTGTAATAACGCTTTTAGCATAACGGATGCAATTGCTGATAATATTTGTGATTGCTCTCGAAAGCTTTTCTTCGTCATAATTGACCAATATCTTTTTTCCTGGATTACTCCACTGTAATTTAATATCATGTTTGATTGCAATTCCGTTAAGACGTTCAACACAGTTATCAATGAAGCTGTAAAAATCAAGTTTGTTAAAGTGATAATTTTCTTCAATGGTATCCAGCCTGGAAAGATAGAGTAAATCCTCAACCAAATGAGTCATCCGTTTTGTTTCATCAATTATAACACTAACTGCGGTATCGCTTTCTACAACATCATATTTTATTCCCTCCGCATAGCTTTGTATGGACATTAATGGTGTCCTGAATTCGTGGGATGCGTTTTGAAGGAATGTCTTTTGAGCTTTATCATAGGTCTCAAGCTTCTCCGACATTGTATTAATATTATTTACCAACTCCTGAAGTTCATCATCCACGGCAACGTTAATTTTATTTCCGAAATTTCTTTCTGCAATTGACCTAATATGCTGGTTCATTGATGAAAAAGGCGCTGAAATCCTTTTGGCGGCTAAAGATGAAACAAAAAGTATAATGATGGAGGATAATATCAGAATAGCAAACAGTATTGCATTAATTACAAGTTGCAGCTCATTGATCTTGGATACGGAAGAATATATAACTATCCATCCAAGCCCGAAAGTGTTTTTAAGGGAAACAGGCTTGATTATGGAAATATAATCCGTGTTGGACAAATTGAAATTAAAATGTTCTTCCTTTCTAGGATCAGTGTATTTACTTACCTCATCAGTTATTTTCTTGACCAGATCCGGAGCTGTATTATAATATACCTCTTCGGAAGGGTATATTATATTTTTATTGCTGTCAAGCAAAATAAAATTTGCATTTAGTACTGAAAGAGGCTCTCTTATAGATAAGTCCAACATATAATAGAACCTGAATAGCTCATTGTTATTGTTAATATTGCTGCTATTATTGGTATTAATATTGCTGTTATTGTTATTGTTATTGCTATTGCTATTGGTATTATTATTGCTGTTGTTATTAATATTATTGTTATTGCTATTTCTTATGCTATTTTTATTGGCGCTCTTATTATTATTTCTATTGTTTGGTGGGGCGCCGCTTTGTGAGTCAGTAGGCGGCTGCTGATGTCTTCTGTCTGGTCTGGGAAAGAAGTCGGGCCCTTGACGCAGAGCGGTATCTTCAGTTCGAGTCGCAATCCTGTCAAGCTGTTTTATAATATCTTTTTCAAGATAAACACGGACCGCTACATTGAAGATAACTGTTGTTGAAGCAATCAACAGTACAATTACCATTAAGTTATACTTAAAAATTCTCCACTTTATTGTATTGGTCTTCATAAAATCATCCCTTGTCCTCGATTATAAAACCAAAGCCCCAGACAGTATCAATTTTTAGCTCCGAACCACAGTCTGACAGCTTTTTACGTATTCTTTTTATCATATCGTCAGTGGCCCGGGTTTCAACTTCATTTTCAAAACCCCATATTTTATCTAAAAGCTCTGTTCGGCTGATCGCTTTATTTTTGTTTGTGACTAGATAATGCAGAAGGTTAAATTCCATTCCTGTAAGGCCTATGTTTTTGCCATTGACTTCTGCTTGTTTGGTGTCTGGGTTTATCTGGACGTCCTGAATTTTTAATCCTCTGTGTGCAGGCTTTAAATCCTTGTCAAGTTCCATTCTCCTGAATATACTTTTAATCCTTGCAACTAGCTCCATAGGGCTGAAGGGCTTTGTAAGGTAATCATCGCTGCCTAGGGTAAGACCTGCGATTTTGTCTGGCTCAGTATCTTTTGCCGACACTATTATAATGGGCACTGAGCTTTTTTGGCGTATGGACGCGCAAAGTGAAAAACCGTCTATTTCAGGCATCATAATGTCGATAACGAGCATGTCGGAAGGTTTTTCATTGAAGGCTTCAAGTATAGACCTGCCATCGTTGAAGGTTTCTACATTATAACCTTCTTTTATAAGAAAGGACTTAATAATATTACATATATTTACTTCATCGTCAGCTATATAAATTAGTTTTTTGTCCATCATATGCACCTCCAAGTATATTGTAACACAACTAAAAATGAAATATCATAGTCTGAAGCAAACTGCCATATTTATGCCACAATTTTGCGGCTGAATGTGGGTTTAATAATATTTTGGATAAACATGCAGCATTCATTCTCTGATTTTGCAAAATATATAGATAACTATGATATCATATATCGAACTATTGACAAATATACTTAATATGGTAAAATTGATTCGATAGTTATCGAAGTGTAAAAACATATTTCTATAAGGAGGTTATGGATATGGCAGATACAACTATATACTATTTCTCAGGAACGGGGAATTCTTACTATGTAGCAAGCGCTCTTCAGAAAAAGTTAAAAGACTGTAACATGGTTGCTATAACTCAAGTCTACAAGAATTCTCAGATAGATCCCGAGTCAAAAAGGGTCGGATTTGTTTTTCCTTTATATTTTCAGAGCATGCCCAAGGTAGTTATGGATTTAGTTGATAAAATCAATTTAAGCAAGGCAGAGTATGTGTTTGCTGTCGTTACCCGCGGTGGTAAGGGGTATCAAGGCGGTGTTTTAAGACATATGAAAAAACTTTTAAAGGACAAGAATGTTGAATTAAATTTGGGACAATATATACAATTGCCCGATAATTATTTACCGATCCTAAAGGTTCCCAAAGAGGCTGCAAGAAAGAAAATGTTCATGATGGCGGAAGGAAAAATTGAGACAATAGCAAGGTCGATAAATTCAGACAGCAATATAATGGAAAATGAAGTTGCATCGTTTTTAAGGCCATTAATGCATAACCGCTTTTTAAAAAATTTAAATAGCGTCGATGAGGGGTTTTATATTAACGAAAAATGCAATTCCTGCGGAATGTGCGAGAAAATATGCAAGTTTGACAATATTAAGTTGGATAACGGTAAACCTAAATGGCAGCATAATTGTCAGCTTTGCCTGGCATGTATGAATTATTGTCCGGTGAGCGCCATAGAACATGGCAGATCAAAAGGTAAGGAAAGGTATAACCATCCTGCTGTTCCAGCGAAAGAATATTTGAAAATATAGGATAATATAGATGTTTTAGCTTTACACTAAAATATCTATATGCTATAATTTATTAAATTAAACTTAATATTTGGAATATCATTTGTTGTTTGATGATATTAATTAGCTAGGGGTGCTTAATTAGCATATTCGAATAAATTGAGTATGTTATGGAAGCTGAGAGAGACAATTGTTTCAACCCTGTGAACCTGATACGGATAATTCCGTCGTAGGAAAGCTGTCATAATACTTTTTGACAAAAAAGCTTATCCTTACGGGTAAGTTTTTATTTTTATGTCAAGGAAGTTATGGATAATGAGCGCTTTTAAGTTTCATATTTAAAAAATATAATTTAAAACCCATGACTATTCATGGCAATTATACAGCAAAGAAACAATTATAAATTGGAAACAGGGCGATTGGAGAATTTATTCTTTAATCATTTCTGATGGATGGAGGGATTAAAAATGTCAAAGGACGCGCTTGTAATCGGTGGAATAGAGCTAAGGAGCAGGCTTTTTATAGGCTCCGGCAAGTATTCATCAAATTCGTTGATACCTCAGATTGTAGATAGGTCCGGGGCGCAGGTCGTAACTGTTGCTGTAAGGCGTGTGGATCTGGCTTCAGAGGAAGAGAATATGTTAAATCATATTCCCAAGGATTGTGTTCTGATGCCAAATACTTCAGGCGCAAGAAACGCCGAAGAGGCAGTGAGGATAGCCCGTCTTGCAAGGGCGATGGGCTGCGGAGACTGGATTAAGATCGAGGTGATATCCGATACGAAGTATTTGCTGCCCGATAATCTTGAGACCTTAAAGGCGACAGAAATTCTGGCTAAAGAAGGTTTTGTGGTGTTGCCTTATATGTGTCCCGAGCTTATGACAGCTAAAAGAATGAGGGACGCAGGGGCTGCGGCAGTAATGCCGTTAGGGGCTCCTATCGGAACCAACAAGGGACTTAGGACAAAAGAGCTGGTTAAGATTATGATTGAAGAAATTGATCTGCCAATAATAGTTGACGCAGGCATTGGTAAGCCTTCGGAAGCAGCTGAGGCGATGGAGCTTGGCGCGGCTGCGGTGCTTGTTAATACTGCCATAGCTTCTGCAGGTGATGCGGTTGGAATGGCGGAAGCCTTCTCTTTAGCCGTTAAGGCAGGAAGAATGGCGTATCTTGCGGGAACAGGAGCTGTTAAGAATTTTGCGGAAGCGTCTTCGCCTCTTACTGGTTTTTTGGATAAGGCAGTATCAAAAAAATAACTGGTCAACTGGTCGTTTCAAAAACTTGATATAATGAGTTTTCATCATACAAAACTTGAACAAGGAATTTTTTGAAACGACCTAAGTAGAATGGGGTAATGTATTATTAAAGAATAGTTGGTGATAGATATGAGTTTTTATGATGTATTGCAAAAATATGACAAGAATGTTGTGATGCAAAAGATACAGAGCGTCAAAGCTGAAGATGTGACCCGGGTGCTGGCAAAGGAAAGTTATTCCCCTGAGGACTATATGGTCCTTATATCTCCGGCAGCTTCGGTCTATCTTGAGGAAATGGCGAGAAAGGCTCAGCAAATAACGCTGCAGCATTTTGGAAGATCAGTGGTCCTTTATGCGCCACTTTATCTGGCAAATTATTGTGTCAACAATTGTCTTTACTGCGGTTTTAATGTTCACAATAAGATTGAAAGAAGAAAGCTTGGGCTTAAGGAGCTGGTAGCTGAAGCTAAGAGCCTTTCGAGCACAGGGATAAGGCATATTCTTCTTCTTACAGGCGAATCAAAAAAGCATTCTCCTGTTGAATATATTAAAGATTGCGTAAAGGTTGTTTCTGAATTTTTCTCATCGGTTTCCATTGAAGTTTATCCTCTTGAAGAGGAAGAATACAGGCTTTTAGTTGAAAATGGAGTTGACGGCCTGACTATTTATCAGGAGGTTTATGATGAGAAAGTGTACGAGATAATGCACCCCGGTGGACCGAAAAGGGATTTTAAGTTCCGTCTTGAAACTCCTGAGCGCGGGTGCAAAAGCGGTATGCGTTCGGTGGGAGTGGGAGCGTTGATGGGACTTGCCGATTGGAGGTCAGAAGCTTTTTTTACCGCGCTTCACGCGTATTATCTTACCAATAAATATCCTGAAGTTGATATAAGCCTTTCAATTCCAAGGATGAGACCTCACGCAGGGAGCTTTGAGGTTCCGTCTCCGGTGGATGACAGGGCTTTTGTCCAGATATTGCTTGCCGCAAGATTGTTTTTAAGGCATGTTGGAATAACCATTTCGACAAGAGAAAAGTCATATTTCAGGGATAATTTAATCGGGCTTGGAGTTACAAAAATGTCGGCGGGATCGGCTACAGAAGTTGGCGGATATGTTGAAAAACGCGGAGACGGACAGTTTGAGATCTCTGACGACAGAAGCGTTGAAGAAATAAGACAGATGTTATACAGCAAGGGTTTTCAGCCCGTATTCAAGGATTGGCAATACATATAAGGCGGTGGATGAAGTGGAAGGTTTGGAAAGACTGATTGATGCCAATATTAACAGAGCCTCTGAAGGAATAAGGGTTCTTGAGGATATCTCAAGATTTTATCTCGATAACGCTGAATTGACCTCGAAACTTAAAACTTTAAGGCATGATACAAGAAAAAGCATGAATACCTTGGCTTTTGAGTTTGTAAAATATAGAGACTCCGATGGGGATATAGGTCCGGCAGTATCGGCAAAACTGAATGTTGAGGGAAAAAAAGATTTGAAGGAGCTTATAGCAGCCAATTTCAAGAGGGCTCAGGAAGCTGCCAGAAGCATTGAAGAAACCCTTAAGATAATGGGTATGGAGGAGCTTTCAAGAAGTTATGAGAGAATCAGATACGGTTTGTATTCAGTTGAAAAAGAATTTGTAACTGGGCTCAAGCCCAAAATGCGATTGAATTGTCTCAATACGGATATTTACTGCCTCACTGCTGAGGAGTACTCTTTAGGAAGAGACAATATTGAAGTGGTTTCAAGAATGCTTGAAGCAGGAATAAAGCTAGTGCAGTATAGGGAAAAAGATAAAACGATGCTTGAAAAATACCGCCAGTGCATTAAGCTCAGGGAACTGACTGCAGCTTATGGGGCTACATTTATAGTTAACGATCATATTGAATTAGCAAGAAGCGTTATGGCAGACGGAGTCCATCTTGGACAGGATGATCTACCATTGGAGACAGCGAGACACTTGGTCGGTAATTCTATGATTATAGGCGTTTCCACTCACTCGCCAGACCAGGCGGCTAAGGCTATTGAAGGCGGCGCAGATTATATAGGGGTGGGGCCTGTATTTAAAACCTTTACAAAAAAGGATGTTTGCGATCCTGTGGGATTTGAATACCTTGATTATGCAGTTAAAAATGTAAAAATACCTTTCGTCGCAATCGGGGGAATCAAGCTTCACAATTTAGGTCAGGTAAGGGAACATGGCGCAAAGTGTGTTGCGCTTGTAACTGAAATTGTTGGCGCGGAAGATATAGGAGCTGTTATTGCTTCTGCAAGAAATATTATGAAGGAGAGTGTATCAAATGGAATATAAAACGCAAATGGAAGCTGCCAGAAAAGGAATTTTGACGGAACATATAAAAGAAGTTGCTAAAAAAGAGGGCATGGACCCAAATAAACTAATGGAACTGGTTGCTCAAGGAAGGGTTGCCATACCTGCTAACAAAAACCATACAGCTCTAAGTCCTGAGGGAGTTGGAGAAGGTCTGAGAACTAAAATAAATGTTAACCTTGGAATCTCAAGGGACTGCAGGGACTTTGCTCCCGAGATTGCGAAGGCAAACAAGGCAATCGAAATGGGAGCGGAGGCTATTATGGATCTCAGTTCCTATGGCAAGACAAGGGATTTCAGACGCAGACTTGTTGACATGTCAAACGCCATGATTGGGACAGTTCCGATGTATGACGTTATAGGGCACCTGGAAAAAGACTTAGGAGCAATATCTGTTCAGGAACTTCTTGGTGTGGTAAGGGTACACGCTGAAGACGGCGTTGACTTTATGACAATTCACGCAGGCTTAAACAGAAAAACGGCTGAAAGACTAAAGAATAATGGAAGACTCACCAATATAGTTTCAAGAGGAGGCTCCCTTATATACGCGTGGATGGAACTGACTGGAAATGAGAATCCGTTCTATGAGCATTTCGATGAATTGTTGGATGTTTGCAGGGAGTTTGATGTAACCATCAGCTTGGGAGATGCCTGCAGACCGGGAAGCATTAACGACTCCACAGATGCGTGCCAGGTGGAAGAACTGGTCACTTTGGGCGAACTTACAAAGAGAGCTTGGGCAAAGGATGTCCAGGTGATGATTGAGGGCCCCGGACATATGGCCATCAACGAGATTCAAGCCAATATGGTGCTTCAGAAAAGGCTTTGCCACAACGCGCCATTTTATGTGCTAGGTCCGCTGGTTACAGACATTGCTCCAGGGTATGACCACATAACAAGCGCAATAGGCGGGGCTATTGCGGCTGCAAGCGGAGCCGATTTCCTTTGCTATGTTACTCCCGCTGAGCACTTAAGGCTTCCGGACATGGATGATATGAAGGAAGGAATAATTGCCGCAAAAATTGCCGCTCACGCAGCTGATATAGCTAAAGGCGTCAAGGGAGCTAGAGAGCATGACTACCAGATGAGCCTTGCAAGAAAGAACCTTGATTGGGAAGGTATGTTCAAGCTTGCAATAGATGATGAAAAACCAAGAAGGTATAGGGAGTCATCAGTGCCGGAAATCGAGGATTCCTGCACTATGTGTGGAAAAATGTGCGCGGTCAGAACGATGAACAAGATTATGTGCGGAGAAAAACCTACCTTCGAATAAGGTAGTATGAATTTTTGAACTAAGGAGAATTTCTATGAGTGTTGTGACTGTTAACGGAAAAAAGGTGGAACTCGATAAGCCGCTTTCCATAAAGGAATACCTTGACACATCGGGTATTGACTCTAAAATTGTTGTTGTAGAGCACAACTTCGAGATTCCTGACAAGAATAAATGGTCTGAAATAACCTTAAAGGACGGAGACAACCTGGAAATTGTGAAATTTATCGGGGGCGGCTGATTTATTATGGATAGCGGAAACATAAATTATGGAGGCCTTCGTTATTCAAGGCAGATTATACTTGACAACTTTGGGACAGAAGGTCAGGAAAAACTCAAAAAGGCCAGGGTACTGGTAGCGGGGAGTGGAGGTTTAGGCTCTCCCGCTCTTATGTATCTTGCTGCGGCAGGTGTTGGAACTATTGGACTTGTGGATTTTGACTCAGTGACAATATC
>JAUZPS010000609.1 GCA_030705945.1 Bacillota bacterium | reverse complement strand
CCTATGCTGCTTAAGGAAGGTATGAGTGAAGCGGAGCTTGCCGCTGACCTTTTTACAGTTCTTCTTGAAGAGGGCCACCATGGTGTTTCACGTTTTGCAATGCTTGACACAGAAATAGGTCTGGGGCATATTTGCTTTGGCGAAAGTTCAATTTACCCGACTTATTTCAACGGACCTGGTGGAAACTATGGATTGTGCGCTGCTGTTCCGCTTATAGGAAGCAGGGAGAGAAAGTTAAAGAAGGGAGACCTCGTGTTTGTTGATATTGGATGTGGGGTTGATGGCTATCATACTGATAAAACAATGACTTATATGTACGGACAATCACTGCCAAAAGAAGTTGTTCGAGAACATGAAAAATGTGTATCAATCCAAAATGAAATTGCAAGAAGGTTAAAGCCTGGAGAGATACCTGAAGATATTTTTGATTCAATTATTAATGATTTGAGCCCTAACTTTTTGAAGAATTTTATGGGATTTAAAGATCGCAAAGTTAATTTTCTCGGACACGGAATCGGGCTTCAGATTGACGAATTGCCTGTAATCGCTAAAGGATTTTGCCAACCTTTGCAGGAGGGTATGGTATTTGCGCTTGAGCCAAAGAAGGGTATTGAAAATGTTGGAATGGTAGGAGTTGAGAATACCTTTATTGTTATGCGTGAAGGTGGAAAGTGTATTACCGGCCTTAATCCAGGATTAATTCCGGTGGATATATAGATATAGACTTAGATATAGATAAAACACAAATGAGACCTTGAGGGGCACAAATCCTCAAGATCTCATTTGCAGAGTAGCATTAAAGAAGCGCAAAATTTATCTTAAAGCCTAAGCGCTAAGCGCTTTAGGATTTAAGCAATGAAATAGTTAGTTTTTAAGGGCTTTCTCTAAAATTACGTTACAGAAGGCGCTTAAAATCAGGGCCTTTCAGGTAGTTCGGGCAAACTAAATTAATCCTATGGAATTGATTATCCTGAATTAGAGTTCCATAAGAATATCTAATATTAGTATCCTTAGTACCTAGAAATTGAATTGAGTGTAAGATAATAAACCACTTACAGGCTTGTATCTTTATCAGCAATTCATGATAACATAGTTTAGGATTATATTTCAACTCTTAAGCTCGAAGTTTTAAAGTTTTTAATACAGTTTCTTATGACAATATCGTCATTCTGAGTTTACAAATATATTAATTAATGTATCTTATATCTTAGGCAGTATCAAAAGAAACTTAGCAACTGGTCGTTTCAAAAACTTGATATAATGAGTTTTCGTCATACAAAACCTGAACAAGGAATTTTTTGAAATGCACTTATTTATAAAGGAGGTTACTTGAACTAGAAAAAATGGAATAAAAAGCATAAAATATTAACAATTGTATTGACACCAATAAAATGTTACTTTAAAATATATATGTAAATAAGAGTAAAATTAATTTTTAAGTTTATATAAAACTACGTGTGTCGATATTTGGCAACTATTAGAGGTTTTATCATTTAAGGTATATAAAAAGCACTATTAATCTTACATTTGACGGAGCAAAATAACGAACGCTTTAACGTTATTTTGCGATAGGCAAATGTAAAAGATTAATTGCTTTTTATATAGTATCAAAAAAAAGTTAGCAACTGGTCGTTTCAAAAACTTGATATAATGGGTTTTAGTCATATAAAACTTGAACAAGGAATTTTTTGAAACGCCCTAAGGTAACATTATTACAACGTAGATGAGGAATGATATATAATTAGCTTCCAAAAAAACTGTGATTTAGGAATTATTAAGAAATAGCTAGTGATATAAAGATTGTAAACATGTTCATTTTATCGACGAATATGCATACATAAAGATGTAAAGAGATTTTTTAATTATTCCTAGGGAATTTAAGAGAAATAACTTCAAAGAAAAGCAAAAATAACTTTAATAATGAAGCTGCAAATTCTTTAAGTTGTCTATTAAATATTCCTTGGTACTCGCTATAAAATGATATTATATTAAGATCACTGTTAGCATTACATTTAGTTTAACACAAGATGAAGTGTTAAGAATATTAGTAATTATAAATGTATTAGATTATTTGATATTAATATAGTAAGAAAATTGCGTGTAATTATGTAATCATTCCTTAATATAGCATAAAGCTTATTCAGGGGGTGACTATGTTTGAACAATTGGAGAGTTTGAGAAATAAACTTCATGAAGTAATGGAGGAAGGTAATACAGAGGATATTTTAAAGGTTAGTCAAGAATTGGATGTTTTAATTATGATTTTTACTCAGAAAAACTTGGAAAGCAGGCCTTCAGAATAGCTGCTCAATGTTTTTATAAATACTGAAATTTATTCGCGTATTTTCGCAATTGTAGCGGATATACGCGAAATTTATGCTTTGCTCCGTATGCTTGTATTATATAATAAATCAATTATAAAAAAGAAATTGAAAAATGTACGAATGTTCAAGAAATATATCAAAATTATTTAATTATTGACAAATTCTTGGCAATTTCATACAATAATTATGTAAATACTTTGATTCTTTGGAGATGTTAATATGGATATGGAACTGGAGTTAGTAAAATTATGCAATGTTTTTTTGACTTATATTAACGAACTGTATGAAGATGATAAGATTAATATAACACAACATAAGGAGCTAAGCGAAAATAAACTGAAATTCTTGCATTACAGAAGAGAAAAGGTTAGCCCTTAAGGTAAAATTTTTAGATCAGAAATGTTGACATTTATGTTCTAAATAAAATCAGAAGGAATTATTAATTATTAACTAACGCGAATATTGACGCGTTAGTTATTTTATTTTGGAAAGCAAAGTGCAAGTAAAGCTATTTGAAACTGCATAATTAATTGAATAATCAGTTAAAATTAATGAAAACTATTGCAAATATGCAATGGATGTGTTAATATTAATTCATAATTAAATTTGAGGTTAAAACAAAACTCCTTGGTGAGTTTTGAACCTTAGTAAATGATGAACT
>JAUZPS010000608.1 GCA_030705945.1 Bacillota bacterium | reverse complement strand
ACTTATCTAAAGTTTAAATTGGGGTTTTCATGAGAGTATTATTGGCAAATAAAGCTATACATATGCAAAAGTTCGGTATATAAACTATCTTTTCTCAATTAAGGTTATATCAAAAAAATAACTGGTCAACTGGGCGTTTCAAAAACTTGATATGGAGGGTTTCCATCTAAAAAACTTGAACAAGGAATTTTTTGAAACGCCCTAACTTGATTTATGAAGGCTTTTAATATAGTCTGGTAAAAATAAATGAGGATGCAATTAAAAATAATGCATCCTCATTAAAACACTCTTTATTATTATATATTCCTTATACTTCTTCTCATCCAATGATTTTCCCACTACCGGAGTCCAAATAAATCAACCAATATCCGAAAGCCCCATGTTTAGGGTCTACTCCCTCTTCCTGAGCCCATCGGCAAAATGCCCCAAAGGGTCTGGCATCAATACCATAATTTCCAGGCACGCCTAATACAATATATTCCCTATCCCTGCTGATATCATGACAAATTCCTGTTATTAGCCTTCTGAACTTATAATACGCCATTAAGACTTTTGGATTAAATATAAGGGGATTTTTAATATTACACTGATAAAATATATTGGTTAGCACTGCCGGGTTGCCTACTTTCCACCATTTGTAAATCCTGCATCCGTTTTTAAAAGGGTTGGCAATCTCGAGATTTTTATTTAAAAGCTCCTTGAGTTTATTTATATCAACATTTCCACTCTGTGTTACTTTATTTAAACCTGCAAAATTATTTTTCATACAAAAATCACAATAAGTTACATTATTATCGCTATATATGTTTTCTATTTCCTCATCTTCTTTAGATTCTGCTGATTCAAAATTATCTCCAGTATTTGAATTTCCAATATTTATTTTTTCGGTATTCATATCTGAATTTTCAGTATTTATTTTTTCAGTATTCGGATTCTCAACATATGAAATCCCAGCGTTTATATCCTTATTGCTTATATATTCCTGATTTTCTTTTAAAATATCTGACTCTTCAATTTTTATGCTTTCATTATTTGATATTTCATTTAATTCATTCGAATTAGATTCCTCTTCAACGTCTGTTCCAGAAACATCACCAATTGTTCCTTCCTGATTTGAATTACAAGCTCCCGAATTATTAATCTCATAATTATTTATAGTTCCTATATCACTCCCATTTAAATTTTCAATATCATTATTATCAAAGAATTTATTTTCAGGCGCAGTAGATTCATTATCTTTAATTTTCTGAGAGTAATTGTTGTTATCATTTACAGGATTATTAATTTGTTCTAACTTTATATAGCCATCTTGAATGTTCGTTAAATCTACGTCAAACTTACTTGATAGATCAGCGCTGTTTAACCCATTTTTAACTTGGTTATTATCATATTCTTTTGGAAACAGAACCTCTTTTAATTTATTTTTCCAGATAGTTCTTTCTCCCTTATAGGCTACCAGAGGAAATGAAGGTTCATTTCTTTTGCCGCTTTCTGTAGCTATTACTGCGGTAATATTAAATTTATCTATGGAAATTCCCGTAGAATCAACACTATTAGCGTTAAAATCCCAGGACAGTTCTCCTCGCCCGTCTTTAATGGGGATAATTCCTACGCAGATGGGGTTAAATAAGTTTTGACTGCTTCGTATCAAATATAATTTATATTGAGCCTTTTTTGATTTGTCATTCAGATTCTGTACTTGAGTGGTAAGTCTGCCTTTACCATCCCGAACTTCAATTTTTACATGTCCTGTAGGTTCCTTACCCATTCCAAATCCTTCATCATCCTGTGTAAGGATTAAAAATGATCTACTGTACTTAATTTCTTTATCCATTTTAAGCCCCTCGATAAACAGCAATTATTCTAATTATATATATATGAGGGGTAAATAGATGTAGAACTGTAAATTTAGAGTTATTATATACATTTAGGTAGCGATTATATTAACTATTTCTCTCCGAAAACAAATTTGCAATTTGAGCAAACTCGTTAATGTTCAATGTCTCTCCTCTGGCATTTTCATTAATGCCAAGTTTGTTAAGCAGTAAACGTATTTCTTCTTTACTTTCAACAAATTTCTTTGAGTTGGACAAAGCATTAAGAAGCGTTTTTCTTCGTTGACCAAAAGAAGCCTTAACAGTCTGAAAGAATATATCTTTATTCTTTAGTTTTACCTCAGGTTCACTAAAAACATTCAATCTTATAACTGTTGAATCCACATCAGGCTGTGGAATAAAGCTGTGTGGAGGAACGTCAAAGACTCTCTCAGGCTTAGAATAGTACTGAACAGCTACAGATAAAGCTCCATAATCCTTCCCCCCTGGAGAGGCAACAATTCTATCTCCAACTTCTTTCTGAATCATAAAAACCATTGCGTTAATACCCGGATTCTCCTCTAGAAATTTCATTATTATAGGAGTAGTTATGTAATACGGCAAGTTTGCAACTACCTTAACAGCTTCCGCCTCCGGCGCTTTTGATTTTTCCTCATTTATAATCTGCCCCAAAGAAGTCTTTAAAATATCTTTATTTATTAATGACGCATTTGGAAACTCTCCTAAAACTTCGGTTAATGGAGGGACCAAATGTTTATCTATTTCTATGGCTACAAGTCTACCTGCTCTTTGGGCAAGTTTGCGTGTCATATTTCCTATTCCTGGGCCAACCTCTATAACTATATCTTTTTTATTGACATCGGCTGCATCTACAATTTTATCAATTACATTATCATCGACAAGAAAATTCTGACCTAAAGATTTTGTGAGCCTAATATTGTACTTTTGAATCAACTCTTTTGTAATTTGTCTCATTATATTTTTACCCCATATATCTAATAAATTAAATATTGCAATTTTTATATTATATAAGTTGCGAAAAAGATTATACATTAAAAATGTAGTTAATACGTCTGCATTTTACTATCAAAGCTGAACTTTTCACAACTTATAAATCAAGGTATATATTTTGCAATATTAAAAATTCATGT
>JAUZPS010000607.1 GCA_030705945.1 Bacillota bacterium | reverse complement strand
TATTATCATAACGTTATGTCTATCAAATCTATGTCCAAATATAGCTGAATTAATGGCTGTTTTTATGGCAGCTTAATCTGACGTGGAAAAGTTGAGTATATAAGGTATATAAAAAGCACTATTAATCTTACATTTGACGGAGCAAGATAACGAACGCTTTAACGTTATTTTGTGATAGGCAAATGTAAGATTAATTGCTTTTTATATAGTATCAAAAAAATAACTGGTCAGCTTGTCGTTTCAAAAACTTGATATAATGGGTTTTAGTTATATAAACTTGAACAAGGAATTTTTTGAAACGCCCTAACTTATTCTACAAATATTCGTTAATCATGATTGACAAATTTTATTAAAAATTATACAATAGTACTGTAATTTGATCAATAGATAGATTACAATAAGCTTTCCTAATTAAATTTAAGTTTTAAATGGAGGGGATTAAAATGGAAAAAAGAATTGTTAAGTCATTGAAGTTAGTTGTAATTCTAGCTTTACTGCTGCTTTTTACTTCAGCCTTATCTGCCATAAGCTTTGCAGACGCTTCACCCACACCACAGCTTCCAGCTTTTGATAATGATAAGTTTTTATTTATTGATACTCATACCAATAGGGAAGGAAAAGGCGATGTTGGCCCTGGTATAATGATTGACTTTCCTACATATTCCTATTTTGCTGCTAACAACAGCCTAAGAAGCTACATTCAGGTACCTGGCTATAACGCGTCGGCAACGAAGATAATTGTAGGTTCAGGAACAAGTTTAAGCGGAACTGCCGGAGGTGGAGCAGCTACCGGACTTAAAGCGTATGATAATTTTGCTGTTGATGGTCGGTTTTTAGTTGACTCTGATCTGACTGTTCATTTTTATATGAATAATGCATGGAGAGTTGTACGGGTTGGTGAAACCTGGAATGAGACAGTGGAAGAAAAACCTTATACTGGTGATGGTACGTTTATTGTTACCTATGGTATAACTAACTATGGTTTACTGGGAAAATCAAATCTAATCCAACCTACGCCAATTGTCACAGCGACAAATACACCAGCCTCCACGCCAACACCTGTGGACACTCGTAAGAAATATAGAGTAAGCGGTTATATAGAACCGGAGCCAAATCTTCTTGATACTAACAGGAGTTATGCCGCTAATTTTAAAGTTGAAATTCCTGAAATCGGAAGATCTGTTTTAACTGACGCCTCTGGACATTTTATACTTGATGAAATACCGCAAAAAACAGACGGAAAAGATTATGTTTTAAAAGTGTCAAAAGCCGGATATCTTACACGCGCAGTATCAAACTTCACTGCTGATAAGGATACGGAGATCGGCTCCACTGAACAGCCAATAGCAATAATTTCGGGAGATATCAATGGCGATGGCAGCATCAATATGTCGGATATTATAATACTAGCAAAAACCTTTAACATGACATCTTCTAATGAAGCATTTGATAAAACAGCTGACCTTAATGGCGACGGCGCAATAAACATGTCGGATGTCATGATCATAGCAAGACATTTTAACAAGTCATACTCAGAATATTCATCACCTTCAATCTCACACCTCAATTACATAAACATGCGCGTGAATGACTCCACAGATATTATATTAAATGAAGGCGGTTTCAGCAGCGTAGTTGGAGGTTTAACGTGGAGCTATACCATAAGTAACAACAATATAATTAAGTTTATATCCAAAACAACCGCAACATCGCCATACCCAGATGCTTATAACCAGAGCAAATGGACCTTCAAGGCAGTTTCAAAGGGGCTGGAATATATTATTTTCACGCCTTCTTATGGTATTGTTGAAAAATATATAATAGACATAACCGACGCTCCAACAGCTTCACCGACTGCTACATCCTTGGTTACTTTATCGCCGACTCCTACACCGGTTCTCGTTACTTTCCCAACAGCTTCACCTTCCCGTGACCCTCTTGTAGTTGATTCAAAGACGCTTAAATCTACACTTATAAGCACTAATCCTGATCAAAAGATCGAGACTGGTAAAAATGTGGTTTTCTGCCCCACAATGTTAATGGCATGGGATGAATTAAAAGGCGTCATTGGCGGAAACATCAAATTGCAAGACAATCCGCCTCTCGCCGACAGACTGAATACAGGTTTTCCTATGGCCTCCTCCCTTTCCCCTTTAAGTTATTTTGCGCGAGCTGGCTATGGACAGTCAACTATTGATAAAATAAACTCGGAACTTAAAGAAAAGTTTGGCGGCTCAGCGCCTCAGGTCAATCTACAGATAGATCCCTTAGACATTATTTCTTACGCATACCTGAGTAAAAATTTAAGCTTCCAAAAGGCTTTTGAAAGCTTCAGCGAACCAGTTCATTTTGCCTCAAGCAGCGTGTCCGACAATGTGAAAGCCTTTGGAATTAATTCATATTCAAAAAAAGTCAATGATCTTTCGAAACAGGTTGATATTTATGATTATAAGAGCAAAAATGATTTTATAGTAAAACTAAAACCACAGGGCGATCTTGATGAGATAATTTTAGCTAAGGTAAAGCCTGAAGAAAGCATGTTTGCGACTTACACTTCTGTAATGAGCAGAATAACCAACACCAGACCTTCAGGTTTTGATCCAAGAGATGTCCTTAAAGTTCCCGTTATCGATTTCAATATCGGACATCATTATACGGAACTTGAAGGAAAGTACTTACTTAATACCGGCTTTGAAAGTTATTTTATTGATACAGCCTATCAGAGAACACGGTTCAAGCTTGATGAAAATGGAGCTGTTTTAGCCTCTGAAGCAATACTCTATTTGCCAGCTTCAATTTATGAGCCAAAACAGCTGATATTTGATGGTCCATACATGATAATACTCAAAGAAAAAAGCGCCGCAAACCCATATTTGATGATCTGGGTTGATAATCCTGAATTGTTACTCTGCTCAAATTAATTAGGTATATAAAAAGCACTATTAATCTTACATTTGATGGAGCAAAATAACGAACGCTTTAACGTTATTTTGC
>JAUZPS010000606.1 GCA_030705945.1 Bacillota bacterium | reverse complement strand
TGCAAAAGCGGTTAAAAATATTGAGTCAGGAAAGTTTGACGGTATTATTAAAATAGATTTTGATTATAATGATCTAAATAAAATAATAAGCTCATCAATTAGTTTAAATACCAAAAATAATGAAACATATCTGGTAAAATCAGATGGAGATAGCGATGACCCAAATGATGTGTTTGCAAATACGATAATGTATAGCAATAACAAGGGCGTATTGACATCAGAAATCAGCGCAAATATTCTTGATATGATTGGAGAGGAGAAGTCGGATACTCAGTTTTCCTTACCAGAAGAACATGGGCCAACCTTTATTACGTATAGAACCTGCTCCAGTCTGCCCTGGAAGTTTATACAGATTTATCCTGGTATAAGTATTTTAGGGGATTCATACTTTATAAACTTTAAATGGTCAATTATAATACTTATATGTTTTATACTCATATTTGTGTTTCTCTTTGTTGTAAGATCAGTTCTCTTGAAACCGATAAACAGGCTTACGACAGTAATAACCGAATATGAAAAGGGAAGTTTTCCGACACATACAAATCTTGACATTACTGAAAATAATACTGATACTCCAGTAAGAATTAATCAAAAATCTAATGTGGATAATTTAATTAATATGGTTTATTATAATCAGCTCAAGCAGAAGGAAGCTGAGCTAAATTCATTGCAGAGCAAAATAAACCCCCATTTTCTTTACAATACTCTTGAGTCTATAAGGGGCGCCGCGCTATATCATGGAATTGACAGCATTGCTCAGATGTCAAAGTCTCTGTCCCTTCTTTTTAGATACAGCATTAATAAGAATGTGGTTGTAACGGCGCGGGAAGAGATCGATAATCTCAATAATTATATAACGATCCAGAATTTCAGGCATGATGATAAGTTTAACGTTATTTTGAATATTCCTGATAAGGCATATGACTATAAAATGTTAAAGATGATTTTGCAACCCATAGTAGAAAATTGTATAAAGCATGGTCTCGAAATGAAACTTGGCAAAGGGACTATCAGGATATCAATTTTTGATTATGGAAGCATTATTAAAATTGAAGTATGTGATGATGGGGATGGAATATCGGACGAAAAGATTGATGAGTTAAATAAGCTTATGACAGAGGGCGATACGACTGACGTGAATGATAATCAAACCGCTGAGGGAACCGGAATAGGGCTCCAGAATGTTAATTCAAGGATTAAACTTTATTTTGGAAATCAGTATGGGGTTAAGATCTGTAAAGCAGATTCAGGCACGACTGTTGAAGTAATTCTTCCTGTGGTGGAGTGAAAGGATTGAGTGAGGTTGAAGGTTATAGTTGCAGATGATGAAAAATGGGTAAGGGCTGCCATTGTTAAGACCATACCGTTTGAAAAGCTCGGCTTAGAGCTTATAGGCGAGGCGAAGAACGGTATAGAAGCGCTTGAGATGTGTAAGTCTTGCAAACCGGATATACTTATTACAGATATAAAGATGCCGGGATTAACAGGTATAGAGATCATAAAAGAACTGAAGGATAGAATGCCTGATATCAGAATTGTAATAATAAGCGGCTTCAGCGATTTTGAATATGCAAAAGCTGCCATGAATTACGGCGTCAGGGATTATGTCCTAAAACCTATTGATGAGAGGGAAATTTCTGATGTTCTGTTAAGAATAAAGGATGAAATTTGGCAAGAACGTAGAAACTCTCAACAAAATGAAGTAATTAAAAATAATTATGAAAAGAGTATAACAGTTTTGAGGCAGCAGCTTTTAAATAAATTAATACTACCTAACAGCATGACTATTGAAAACATTAAATCTGAACTGGCAAAGCTAGGTATTGAGTTCTCAAGGTCACATTTTAGAGTGGTCTTGTTTTCCATGGATAATGACGCGTTGAAAAGCGAGAAAGATATAGGTTACTTCAGGACAATAGTCAGAAGAACTATGAAAAGATATCTCAGAGGTATAGCTTTTGCTAATTTGGCTAAAAATTCAGAGATAATTTGCATTGTCAACCACGACGAGGGAGATAATCTTGAAAGGATAAATGAAACGGTAGGAATATGCCAGGGCATATTGAAAAAGCGGTTTGAGATAGAACCAACAGCGGCTATAAGTTCATCCAAGCCTCAGATAGTAAGATTTCCAAATTTATTTGATGAGGCTTGTGAAGCGGTGTGTTCCAAGTTTTACTACAGTGATAGAAACATTTTTTATTATCCTGAGGATTCTCTTGAAAGCCATTTAAAATTTACGGTATCTGAAAAAACAATGGAGGATTTGATAGTTGATATTAATCTTTCTGATTGCTCCAAGGTTGTGTCATATATTGAAGATTTGGCTTCAAATCTCAGGGAGGCTCCATTGCCACAGCCAGACATTATAAAGGAATATTTCTGGTCAATAATCCAAAGAATTGCGTTAGGCGTGAAATTAGAGCTTTCCTTTGGGGATGATATAAAGGACTTATATATGACTTACGGCGAAAAGCTAAAGGCCATCAAATCTTTTGATGAATTGATAAGCTTTTGTAAGGAAGCTGTTAAACTTATTTGCGAATGCGTTGAGAAGAGAAAAGGCTTATCAAACAATGACATAATGGATAGCGCAAAAAGATTTATCGAGGATAATTTTGATAAAAACCTGTCATTAGAGCAGGTCGCAAAATATGCTCATCTAAACGCAACTTATTTTAGCGAGCTATTTAAAAAGGAAACGGGAATGAGTTTTGTAGATTATAAGACTCATCTTAGGATCGAGAATGCTAAAAACCTTCTGACCACTACAAATGATAACATCGAAAAAATTAGTTCCAGCCTTGGCTATTCAGATTCTAAGTACTTCAGTAAACTTTTTAAAAAGATTACCGGATTTACGCCCCACGATTTTAAGAAGGGAAAATAAAAAGCCTGCATTCCAAATAAATTTAGACATGCAGGCGATTGTTTTTAGAATTCATCAGTTATTTTTTTGAGATAACTTTTGAAGTCATCCTTGAGATCGTCCCT
>JAUZPS010000605.1 GCA_030705945.1 Bacillota bacterium | reverse complement strand
TTGTAAAAATTATTGTTTGAAAAGTGGAATAGAATTTTGATAATTTAAGTAACTCGAAGGTCTTATTAATTTTATGTTGCATAATTAAAATTAACAAGGAATTTAATAATATATGTGGCGCAGTAGATTTATTTTAAAATATTATCGTGAAAAATATTATACATTAGCAAATTAAGTTTAAACTTCTTCATTTCAAATAATGGTAATGGATTTTCACAATTTATGAAGCAATGTTGTAGTTTTGTGGCTCTAAAATATAATTTTAAATGTTCATCGCATAATATTCTGTTTTACAATTTATATAAATTACTCAAAATTCTGTATAAAAAGCATCCCCCAAGCACGCAAAATTACTCTTATATAGCATATTTTATCATATTAAATACCAACTTTAAAGAAATTTTTCTATACGAGACATCTATTAATGATTCACGACGGATAATTTTGAAGATAAATTACACAAATTAACCGTAGAATCAATATTCTGCTTTAAATAAGATTTTTTTAATATTGACTGATTAAAATAAAAAAAGTATAATTAAATCAATTATCGTTATACATAACGATTCTCTTTTGTTTACCCGGATAAAAACAAAAAGAGCAATATGACAGGACTCCTTATTGGAGTCCTTCATTATTTTTACCGCTCATTCAATAAAATATATTTCATAATGTATATTTCTCAATAAGCATCTTACATTGATTTTTGATATTGCAAAAATATCAGAAATAGTACTTCATTCCTAAACAAAAATAATCCCTTATTACTATCATTTTTGCCTTGGTTATCTACATAAGCTTTGCAAAAAGCGTGGTATGATATATATATAATGCTATTAAGGGCGTTTCAAAGAATTCCTTGTTCAAGTTTATATGCCGAAAGCCCATTATATCAAGTTTTTGAAACGACCAGTTGCTAAGTTTTTTTGATACTACCTAAATCAATTAATCTTTTCATTTAATGATCAAGGGGTTTTTTCTATGGATTCTTTAAAAACCGTTTTATTTGAATACCCTAAATGGTATACACTTGAGAAGGAGACCGAAAAAACAATAAACAAACTTTTTACTATTAAGGAGCTCTCCTTTTATTTGAAAAACTCTAATGAAAATATCCGCAGACTTGCTATTCTCAGAATAGAAGAATTAAAATCCAAGGAATCTATTGAGGCTTTAAAAGATATCATGAATGATATGACAGAAAATCAGATTAACAAAGAACTTGCCGCCTGGGCTGTCAAATCAATAAGCTTAAAATGGGATATGGATTTGTTTGTGAGCAATAAACTTCTCAATAAATACTCGGGGGCCGAGCGGTCCCTTCCATTAAATCATGTTAAAATAGTTGATCCAACTCCTCAGATTAAATTTGAATTCAAGTCATTAACGTTTGAACAAGAGCTGGTTAAGGATCAGGATAATATAAGGCAGAATGAGGACGTATTTTTAGATATAACCTTTTCGTTTAAGGAATGGCTCATCGCTATACTAGAAGAATATAAATCAAAATTAAGAACTAATTGGAAGTCTATGCCAAGAATGTTATTTATCTATTTGAAAACCATCACATTTATAATATTTGCTTATTTAATAATTCTACCCTTCAAAAGCATGACAAAACTAATAAAATTAGGGCTAAATTATTCAAGAATTATTAAAGGAAAAATCAGATCTGGAAAGTCTACCTCCCCAAAGGAGCGAAAGGCTTCAGGCTATAATGTATTAGATAGAGAAAGCAGAAACAGCTTTTTTGAAAAAAATAATCCTGAACCCTCAATAAAAAGTTCAGTATTTAAAATTTTGTTTTTTATTCTGACACCCTTGAGGTTGATAATAAAATTCAGGAAGCTTGCAATGTTTTCCATTTTAATCATCTATTTGTTTTTTGCGTATACTTCAACAGGCAAAATATTACTATATAAATACTCCGGTTTAGAGTTGCTTGACTTACAAAATAGGCTTTTTAATTCATCTAAGGAGTTTCTTGGGTACACAATTGATTCAACAAAGGAATTATTTAACCATAAAGATTTAAGTTCATCAAAAACCTTGCCTGCTATAAAAGATATAACAAACTCTGAAGTTTTACCTTCTCCGCCCCCGGTAAAAATGTTCCGGGTCACGGCAAAAAAAGGGCTGAATCTTCATACAAATCCCGATCTAGCTTCTCCTAATGTTCCCATAAATGGATTGCTTAAATTAAACTCAACAATAAAATATCTTAATGAGTCAAAAAAGGACAATCGAAGTATTATCTGGTATTACGTTGAAACGGAGGGTGGAGCTAAGGGTTGGGCGTCATCGAAATACCTCAAGGAAGTAAAGGGTGAAAAAAATGCAACAAATACAAAAACTCAATGATAGAACGGAATTCGCTATACAATTGCTTTTAAGGCTTAAGGATATTCATAGCTGCATAAACAAAGTGTTACAAGGTATAGAAGAGAATTCGGAAGAATTTTTTAATGACTTTTTTGAAAAAAATGTCTCTATTATACAATCAGATCTCGATAATTATTTACTAAACCTTGAAAAGATAAGTGAATTAAAAGCTCAGGTAACTGATGATATAAATAAATGGTTCAGTTTTGCCAAAAATGCTGATGAAACTAGGAAACTCAGCTATCCTCTTAAGTTTTATCTGAGAAAAAGATCTCTTAGAAGTTCTCTAAAATCAATAAATGATAATATATCCTCTTTAAGCATTGAAAACAGGTTTATTAAGGAAAAACTTATGACATGGAAACATGATATGGAAATTGAATGCATAAGAAACATAAAAAAAGGCGACGAATTTTTTAGTTATGAGAACCTAATAAAAAACAAAAACACAATCATGGAAGAGTTAAAATATATTTTACCTACTATCGAAGGCTTATGTCCTATTTCCATAGATTTAAACGATGTTGAACCTGTTATAGAAAAGTTAAGTAAGGAATAATGGCGGCTGGAAACTCCAACCGCCATTATAGTTGACCCTACTGGTAAAGTAGTATAACCGCAACGAATTCAAG
>JAUZPS010000604.1 GCA_030705945.1 Bacillota bacterium | reverse complement strand
GTTGATGGTCGGTGGCTTAATGGGAATGGCGCTTGGACTCGGCGTCGCACAGATGCTGGTCAAAGTCCTTACAGGGGTTTTTGATCCCCCTCCTCAATTTCTGGTTTTACCATGGAATTATCTGATAATATTGCTGATTACAGCCGGTTTATCTGCTGTTATGGCTGTGTACGTAATAAAGAATATTTCAAGACGCCCGGCAGTAGTGGAATTAAGGAAATTTTAAGGATAGGAATGTTATAATACAAATACCTTCACTAATTATTTGTTTCAATAGTAGTGGGGGTATTGTATTCAATTAAGCAGGTCATATTAAATTAGAAAAGAATAACCTTTATGGAATATATAAAGTATTTTTAATATTTATTATGCATCTGCAAAGAATATCCTTTATTTGTATATATTGATTTCTTAGAGGTGAAAGTTTGATAAAAGACATACTTATAAATTTAGTAAAGCATTATGGCGGCATTGTTTTGTTTTTCAGTTTGATACTAGAATATCTTGGACTTCCTCTTCCGGGAGAAACCATGATGTCCTTTATAGGCTTTCTAGATTGGAAAAATCAAGGCTCTGCAATATATTTATCTTTAATATTTGCAATATCGGGAAACTTTATCGGTTCAAGCTTTGCATGGTTAATTGGATATAAATATGGTGAAGGAATACTCTTGAAATATGGAAGGTTTGTCCACATAACTAAAGAAAAACTTGATTCTACAAGCAAATCGTTCTATAAGCATAAGCTTGCTTTATTGCTTTTTGGAAGGTATGTTCCGGGCATCAGGCATATCGTGCCTTATCTTGGTGGAGTAAGTAAGATGAAATTTAATGTATTTTCAATTTACAATCTCGCAGGCTCAATAATTTGGTGTACTTCATTTATAGGGATGGGGTTTTTAATGGGTGAAAAATGGACAACCATGGAAATGCTTATCAAGGCATATTCACTTATTTTTATTTTGTTAATTGTATTTGTATTTATTGTTTTTAAATTCTTCAACAAGAATAAAAAAACAATATTTGCCATAGCTTTTCCAACGCTTTTATTTATAAAGCTGATTGAAGATCTTATCCGGAATGAATTATCAGTTTTTGACAATACGATCTATGGGTATCTTCGAAAGTTACTTTCAGAGGATATGACTGATTTTATGAAATTAATTACAGCTATTGGTTCTGGGCTAACATTAATACTCATCGCGCTAATATGCTTGTATCTGTCTCGGAGAAATAAAAGGTATTCATTCTTCAGTAAAATGACAGTTCTTAATTTAGCCTTAGTTTCAGTGCTTAATGAAGCCTTTAAAGTGATTTTTCATAGGCAGCGTCCAGATATTTTAAGACTCGTAGAAGCTGGTGGTTTCAGTTTTCCAAGCGGGCATTCAATGATAAGCATGAGCTTTTATGGCTTTATAGCGTATCTCTTTTATGCGAATATGAAAAGTCGATGGAAGTATTTGGTCATTGGCATGTTTTCGGTAATGATAGTATTCATAGGCATAAGCAGGATATATCTGGGTGTACACTATGCAAGTGATGTCCTGGCAGGATTTTCAGCTGGATTGGCATGGCTGGCGGTTTTTGTCATGTTGGTCAACAAAATTTATAGCGTGTACCAAAGAAAATGATTTTGGACACAAATTGTTAAAACTTTTCTAATCCATTTCTAATCTTATTCTAATATACTCTTAAGAAAAGATTTATATGATTGTTTTGTTACTAAAACAGGTAGATTTAAAACAAAATTATGTGAAATCGTTAAAAAGAAAGGAAGATAACAAATGGATTTGGCAAACCAAAACAAAACTAAAATTTTACTTAGTAAGGTGCCTGAAGTTACCATATTTTTCTGGGTAATAAAGGTTCTTTGTACAACGGTCGGAGAAACTCTTTCGGATTTTTTAAACATCAATCTTGGACTTGGTTTATTCGGAACAGCAGTATCAATGGGTATAGCCTTTGCAGTTATTCTATCTGTTCAATTCAGTATGAAAAAATATGTTGCTGGAGTATATTGGACTACTGTCGTGCTTATAAGCGTTTTTGGAACTTTGGTTACCGACATTATGACCGATGCGCTGGGCATACCACTTGAATATAGTACAATATTATTCAGTGTTTTACTAATTATCGTTTTTGCAGTATGGTATATTTCAGAAAAAACATTGTCAATACACTCAATTTATACAAAAAAAAGAGAAGCATTTTATTGGCTCGCGATTTTAGTAACATTTGCGCTGGGTACTGCAGTGGGTGATTTGTACTCAGAAACATTGGCTCTCGGTTATTTAATGACAGGTTTGCTTGTACTTGGACTTATTGCGCTTGATATAATTGCTTGGAGAGCAAAATTCAACAATATTTTGGTGTTTTGGATCGCATATATATTAACTCGTCCCCTAGGCGCTTCAATTGGTGATTTTCTATCCCAGCCGACTCAATACGGTGGACTTAACTTAGGCGCAACAGTCACAAGTATAATTTTCGTTGTTATGATTGTTTTAACTGTCTGTTATCTTGCGATTACAAAAAAAGATATTGGAGAAGCAAAAATTACAGGAGAGCACGTAGAATCCAAAGACAAAAAAACTTTATTTCAAACTATTACTGTTATCTTAGCTATAGGAATTATTGGCTTTTCAATATACAATATACAATTTTCAAAACTTGCTAACAGCAATAAATCTTTAGGCGATTTGACTCAATTTGAGACCATTGAGAAAGATATGCTTAATTTCGTTGAGTCTGATGATATGAAAAATGCCAACCTACAGGCTAATTCACTTGAAACAGCTTGGGATCAAGCACAGTCTGACCTACGCTCTAAGAATGTTGCCAAATGGACTGAAATTGACAAGTCAATAGATGATGTGTTAAGTTCTGTAAGAGATAGCAATCCTAATAAATCCAGTATTCAAGAATCAATCAAAAATTCTATTACCGTCATGCAAAAAAATTAAAGTTTTAGAGGTACAAAAACTGTCGGTCAAGGGAATTCAACCTTAAACAGGTGG
>JAUZPS010000603.1 GCA_030705945.1 Bacillota bacterium | reverse complement strand
TACGATTTCTATCCACATCTTCGTACTATAAGCCGCTATCGAAAAATACTAGGTTATAGGGTTTATCACTGCAAAAAGTAGGCGCGCCTTATAGATATCGAACTGTAAAACTTTACGCTTGGTATCTTTAATTTATTTCTGAATTAGGGTGTTTCAAAAAATCCTTGTTCAAGTTTATATGACGAAAACCCATTATATCAATTTTTTGAAACGACCTTAAAGCTGTTTTCTGCAAATTCTTGCCCTGATAATACAGGGTAAGAATAATTACATAAAAATTTTTGCAAAATATATAGGACGTACTTTTATCAATATAATCCGGATACAATTCTTGAAAATAGTTAATAGATTAGAAATGCTGAACATATAATAACGTATATTGCCTTTTTATTGCTTAGGCAGTACCAAAAAACTTAGCAACTGGTCGTTTCAATAACTTGATATAATGGGTTTTAGACATCTAAACTTTAACAAGGAGTTTTTTGAAACACCCTTATTAAAATATAAGTTTTCTATAGGAGAAAAGTTTTATGAATATATCTGAAAGCAAACAACATGACCTTTTACTTGCAATAGTATCATTGTTGTTTATATTGTTAAGTACAGGATTGGTTGCGCCATCTAACGCTCCATCAGGTACAACAATAATTACTTCTGCTTAAAGTTGAAGTATTTTAGGAGGGGCATTTTGTGTTTCCACCAGGAGATATAAATAATATCATTAAAGATATACTAGCTAGATTAAATAATAGTGTCCCAAGTAATACTTCCCCAAATAGTGGAAATAATGCAAGCACCGGTAACAAAGTTGGTATTACGCCTTCCCAGGCGCTGATAATTGTCGGACTTCTTGGAGGAGCGTTAAGCGTAGATTCTGTTCTGGTAGACAAAGATCAGACTGTTCAAATTGTCCTTACAGGTTCTTTGAAACAGAAAACAGAATTGGAGAAAATGCTTGACCAGATAGGAAACATGCCCTTTGATGAGGTTGTAAAAACAATGCTGGGAAGGTTGTATTAATCTACATATTTTGCAATAAATTTTTACAAAGGTTTGGGAGCAGGAGTATGAAGTGAGTGGTCAATATATAGGTTGCGTGGTAAAGAGCTGGAAACATTATTGGAAGAATTCTGATTTTTATATTAAAAATAAATAGAAGCCCAAATAAAGCATTACTCTTTACATTAGAGATTATTATTTGGTAAAATTATATCATAAAGAATTTTTTCTATATTTTTTTGTTTTTGATACTAAAAAATATAAAGATATAATTATGGGGAGGATTAACTATGTTAAAGGGTAAAAAATTTAAGTTTTTTTTACCAGCAATGATTAGTTTGTTAATAATTGCTGTTTCCAGTACAAGTATAAGCTTATTTGCGGCGTCAGATACGACATCTGACTTCAAACAGTTAAATTACACACAGCTTCTTTCTGATATGGGGACAGGCTGGAATTTAGGTAATACGCTTGAAGCGTCAATAAATGGAACACCTTCTGAAACAGCTTGGGGAAATCCAACTGTTACGAAAGATTTCATAACAAAGGTAAAGGCAGCTGGTTTTAAATCAATCCGTATTCCGGTCTCTTATTTGAGCAAAATAGGTCCTGCTCCAGATTATACAGTTGATGCGGCATGGCTCAATAGAATTCAGGAAATAGTTGATTATGTCTACAGTCAGGGCATGTATGCTATTATCAATATGCATGGCGATGGCTATAAGACAGTCGCAGGCTCATGGCTTTTATGTTATGCTGATGAACAAACATCTATTAAGGCTAAATATCAAAAAGTCTGGCAGCAGATCGCAAACAAGTTTATAAATTACAATGAGCATCTGATCTTCGAATCAATGAACGAAGAATTCGACGGCGATTGGGACGATCCTAAGCCTTCAGACTATGCAAACTTAAATGCCTATAATCAGGTATTTGTTGATACGATAAGACAAACAGGCGGGAATAACAGCGCAAGATGGCTCCTTATTCCAGGCTGGAACACTGATATTAATTATACGACAGGTAATTACGGTTTTGTGATTCCTACGGACAATTACAGATCATCTTCCATTCCAAGTAGTGAAAAGAGAATAGCTATATCAGTCCATTATTACTCGCCTTGGGATTTTTGTGGTGATAATGGTCCGGTAACCCAATGGGGAGAAGGATCTACCAACCCTGATAAAGCGCCATCATGGGGGCAGGAAGATTATATGGAAGCGCAGTTTAATACGATGTACAAAAAGTTTGTAACACAGGGATACCCTTTCATGGTTGGTGAATATGGCTCCATTGATAAAACGAGTTCTGATCCGACAAATAATACATATCGCGCCACATTTGCAAAAGCATTATGTAAAACTGTAAGGAAATACGGCGGTTTACCTATGTACTGGGATAATGGATACAATGGTGATGGAGGATTTGCAGTGTTTGACAGAAAAACCAGCTCCATAACCCAAAAAGGAGTAATCGATGCAATAATGAATGCTCTCAGTACAACTCCAGCTTTTGATCCTAGCGTTACACCGGTTCTTGTAACTCCGACTCCTTTGCCAAGCGGAAGCTTCACGGTAGACTACGATGTTGGTGGCAGCGGTACTATAAACTTAACCATCAAAAACAACCTTACCACAAAAAATATTAACGGTTGGACGATGGAATTTACATTCCCGGAAGACCAGAAGATAACTAGCATGTGGGGCGGAACTTATACGCAGAATGGCGCGCAGGTAACCATTAAGAATGCTGATTACACAAGCAAGATATCGGCAAATGGAGGTGTCGTCACATTAGGCTTTAACGTTTCTTATAGCAGCGCAAATAATAAACCTTCAAGCATTATAATAAACGGATCTGCCGCAACAATAGTAGGAGTTGTTACCACTCCTAAACCGACGACAACTATAACGCCAACCGTAACTAAGGCGCCTACTGCAACACCAACACAGATTGTCGGAGATATTAATGGTGATGGCACAGTTAACATGGCTGATGTTGTTTTAATTGCAGGCTCTTTTAAC
>JAUZPS010000602.1 GCA_030705945.1 Bacillota bacterium | reverse complement strand
TTCTGATTCTTGTATCTTCTATTACTGGATAATTGTTATTGAGAGCCCTTGATACTGTAGTTATTGAAACGCCAGCCTCTTTAGCGACATCATTGATAGTTACAGGCATATTTTCACCCTTTTTCAAAATCTTTTTACTGTTGTCATGTTTTAAACATTGATAATTATATCAAATTTAAATGTTTGTGAAAACATACCGACTTCTAAATCGCTATACAAAAATAAGCAGTTGAGTACCGCTTATTTTTGTATTTTAAATTTATTTTTTAGCCAGATATTTTCTAATATCGAAAGCTACGGCGACTACTATGATTGCGCCTTTTATAACAAGCTGCCAAGAGGGTTTTACTTCAATAAAAGTAAGGCCGTAATTTATTACTTCAAAAATAACAACACCTGCCAGAACTCCTGGCACAGTTCCAACACCACCTGTAGTCGATACTCCGCCTACAACGCAAGCCGCAATTGCGTCCAACTCATACATTTCACCATATCTGTTTGTTGCGCCGCCTGATCTTGCTGCTACAAGTGACCCGGCAATAGCATACAGAGCTCCTGCGATAGCGTATATGATTAATAAATTTCGTCCTACATTTATGCCGGAAACCTTTGCAGCTTCTTTGTTTGCGCCAATAGCATACATGTTTTTTCCAATTATGGTTTTGTTAAAAATTATCCATACAATGATAGAGATAATCACTGCTATTATTATGATCACGGGTATATTGAAAAAATAACCTGAACCAAGGTAAGTAAAATCTTTTCTTAATCCGGCAATAGGCTGTGAATCATTGGGATGAATATCAAAATACTGCGTGTTTATACCCAGAACAATAACCATTGTGCCTAGGGTAGCAATAAATGGAGGCACGCTAAACTTTGAAACAATTAAACCGTTTATAAGTCCAATAGTAAGTCCAGCTAAAACAGCAAGTAAAATAGGCAGCCATAAAGGCAACTGCGGTAAATCCGGATAAAACCTTCTGGCATATTCAGCAGTCTGAAGCATCGATGCGGAAAGAACTGCAGTAAGCCCTACTACACGCCCCGCAGAAAGATCAGTGCCTCCTGTTATCAGAACAAATGCTGCGCCTAAAGCAATTATTGCGCGGGGAGAACACTGCAATAAAATATCACGCAGGCAGTTTATTGATAAAAAGTTTGGGTTTAATATGGCAAGAATACCTACAAGAATTACAAGCACAACATAAATGGCATTTTTAAATAAAAAGTTAATGACTATCTTAACATTTAATTTATTCATTTTTGGCTTCCGCCCTTCTCTGAGTTATAAATTGTGTAGCTAAGGAATGATTGAAAAATTACTTCCGATTCTGAGTGGGTGTTCGTGAACACGTAAGCGAAGATTTTATCGGAAGTTACTTTTTCAACATTCCTAAACGCATGATCTCTTCCTGGGTTGCGCTTTTACCTTCAATGATTCCTGAAAGACGTCCCTCGCTCATGACCATAATACGATCGGACATTCCAAGCAGCTCAGGCATTTCTGAAGAAATCATAATGATACTTTTCCCCTGTTTGGCAAGTTCCGCAATAATCGTATATATCTCATATTTTGCTCCCACATCGATACCCCTGGTTGGTTCATCCAGAAGGAGAATATCCGGCTCGGTAAGAAGCCAGCGCGCAATTAAAACTTTTTGCTGATTTCCTCCTGAAAGATCCTTTATTAAAGATCTGATAGAAGGAGTTTTAACTCTTAGCTTTTCCACGCTCATTTGCGCATCTGCTTTCCTTTTCTTTTCGTCCAGGATAAAATATGGTTTTATATAGCGGCTGAGGTTTGCCACAACTGTATTCTCCAATATAGGTAAAACAGAAAATATCCCTGTTACTCTTCGTTCTTCCGTCAGCAAAGCAATCTTATATTTTTTTGCGTCTACGGGAGATTTAATTCTGACTGGCTTTCCATTGATGTAAATTCCACCTTGTAGAATGGATCTTAATCCAAAAAGCGCCTCTATGAGCTCTGTTCGCTGGGCTCCTACCAGTCCTCCTATGCCTAGAACCTCGCCTTTTCTTAGTTCAAAAGATATATTTTTGAAGGATTTGGGAAAGGGTGAAGAGAGATTTTCTACTTTAAGTAGAACCTCCCCAGGTACATTTGTTCTTTCGGGGAACCTGTTGGTAAGATCTCGGCCCACCATTTTAGATATGATCATGTCGGTTGTAAGCTCAGACGCCGCCCAAGTTCCAATATGCTTTCCATCTCGCATAATTGTGACCTCATCCGCGATTTTCAATATTTCCTCAATTTTATGCGAAATATAAATAATAGCTACGCCCTTGCTTTTAAGTTCCCTGATAATTTTAAAAAGATGTTCCACTTCATTTTCAGTTAAAGATGAAGTTGGCTCATCCATTATTATAACTTTCGAATTGTATGAAGTGGCTTTGGCAATTTCCATGGATTGTATTTTAGACACCGACAAGTTTCCTGCAATAGCGCAAGGATCAATATCCATGTTCAGATCCTTGAAAAGCTTTTTTGTGTCGTTATACATTTTTTTATGATCCACAAACTTGAAAGGTCCTATTCCTGTTGCCGGAAAACGCCCCAACCATATATTTTCCATTACACTTCTGCAATGTACAGGATGCAGTTCCTGATGAATCATGGAAATACCGTTGTCAAGAGCGGTTTTAGAGTCTTCTATATCCACTAAACTTCCGTTAAGAATTATTTCACCCCGGTCAGGCTTATATAACCCGAAAAGGCATTTCATCAGAGTGGACTTCCCTGCGCCATTTTCCCCCATCAAAGCATGTACGGTTCCTGCATGCGCTTTAAGAGTAACATCGTCTAAAGCCTTGACTCCGGGAAACTCTTTTGAAATGTTGTTCATTTCAAGTATTATTTTATTTTCCATTATTAAGCCCCCTGCAAAATTCTGCTCAGATTCATGATAGATAAGTTGCGAAAAAGATTTTACATTAAAAACGCAGTTAGGAAGTATCAAAAAAACTTAGCAACTGATCGTTTCACTAACTTGATATAATAGGTT
>JAUZPS010000601.1 GCA_030705945.1 Bacillota bacterium | reverse complement strand
GCTCCAGTTTCGCTGCCTCCGTGTCCGGGATCAACCATTATGGACAGTCCGGAAAGAGGCATTGTTCCTTCAAGCGCCTTAACTGGTCTCTTTATATGAAGTATTATACCGTTAGTGGTTTTTTCAATATAATAGCCTTCAATTGCCTGACCTTCATTTAAGGAGAAGGTATATTTAGTATTTTGTTTATTTGCTTCAACATTAACTGCTGAAAATAGAGCATCTCCAGGTACTTCCGGCAAGTCCGCCTTGGAGGAGGTGGATACGTTCAGTTTCAGGGAGACTCCGTCAAAGTCCGCAATTGCGGCAACAGGTGATGGAATTCTAAGTTCGATATCGTCCCATTTTGCGCCGGTTTTGTAAGTTGCCGATGTAATAGCTGGAAGTAATGTTGAAGAGGACATATATGTTGTTACAGAATTCTTATTGACCCACTGTCCAGATGAGAGTCTTATGAAATCATCCTTAATCGCTGTAACATGATCGACCATTCCTTTGTATAGTTCGTAAGCTGCTCCATCTGAAGTGGTTGTTGAATTATAAGTGTTTGCGATATTGCTTGTGACTTTGGCAAAAAACGGGGAATTTTTCATGATAACACCTATATTTGCTTTTGCGGTCCTTGTTTTTGTTATTCCTTTATAGATCATTGAATAGACAGGAGCGCCAAGGTCTACATTTCTTGGATTGCCTGAATAATCCGGAACTGTATATTCATACTTATAAGTAGTCGCATATAGACCGTTTCCAGGCGGGGTGTTTGTCATTGCCTTCATGTTATAGACTTTTCCGCCGAGTTTTACTGATACATTAGAACCGATAGGAGCCTGGCAGGATAAAGTTATCTTTTCCCCAGGAGATCTGTATTCTTTTGACTGTGGAAACGCAGATGACGCTGGAATATTAGCTGAGCTCATTTTTTCAGGAGCATTTGCGCTTTGCCTGTAAATAACCCGGGTTGTGAATGACCCTTCCTGAGAGAAGGTCAGTAGGTTTGCCTCATTTACAAGTGGAACCAGAACTCCAAAATAACCCTTAGGGGATCTGTTTTCTACAAGTTGACCATTTAAATAAAGAGGCTTATCAGGATCGGAAGAACCATCGATATAATATTTATCCAAGCTTACGCTGATATTGCTAGCAGGGCTTGCAACTGTAATTGGAGTCTTGGTTGTAAGGCCGTCCCGCTTTTCGTATATTGATTTTATAACAGCGGCAACTCCGGGCTTATCAAGGAAAGCCTGATAATTAAAGAATATGCTTCCTTTCACTTCAGGAGTTTTAGCGTTGAGACTTAGTTGTTTTTCGATTTCCGATGTACCATACCAGGGACTTGACTGGTTGGAGCTTCCGGAGCAAAATGACGCCTGTCCTATGTACAAGTCTACGCCAGTACCCTTTACTGTGTTCTTCCACCAATCGAGAAGCTTGCTGTAGTCAGCTAAATAATAACCTATATTCCAGTATAACTGTGGCGCTATGTAGTCTATGGTATGTTCCTTTACCCATTTACGGGTGTCGGCGTAATGATCGTAATATGATTCCAAACCGCGGGTATCACTGCCAAGAGGATTGGTTTTCTTGTTTGCCCAGATTCCAAATGGACTGATACCGAAGCGGATATTTTTGCCGCTGGCTTTGATTGATTTTGAAATTGTTTCGATTAATGTATTTACGTTGGACCTCCGCCAGTCATCGATGTTAATAAAGTTCTTACCGTACTTGAGAAAGGCGGCTTTGTCATTAAAATCTCTGTCCGGGTAAAAATAATCATCAAAATGAATTCCATCAATATCATAATTTTGTACAATTTCATCTACGCCATCAACAATAAGTTTGCGTACTTCAGGTAATCCTGGATTATAATAATAATTGCCATCGCTGTGCTTGACTACCCAACCTGGATTTAAACGGGCAGGGTTTGACGGAGCTAACGAACTAAGATCGTCTTTTGCGTCGCTTGCCGTTTTTTTGGTTACTCTGTATGGATTAATCCATGCATGTAGCTGGAGACCGCGCAGATGCGCTTCTTCAACCCAAAATTCAAGGGGATCGAAGTCTCCGTCAGGCGCAAGTCCCTGTTTTCCTGTGAGGTATTTTGACCAGGGAAAATACTTTGATTTATAAAGAGAGTCTGAAGCAGGCCTTACCTGTAAGAATATGGCGTTTAACCCTGTGTCTTTTGCAAAATCCAATGCCTTTATTGCTTCGTTTTTTAATGTTTCGGAATCAGTTGTGGGTTTTGAGGGATAATCAATATTGACAACTGAAGCGATCCATAGACCGCGTAAATCCTTTGGCGCAGAAGTGGGAGGGTCTGCAAAAGCTGTGGACGCAGGCAGTGAAAATGATAGTACCAATACAATAATTAGTAGCTTCAGAACCTTTTTCATTTGATACACCCCATCTTTTAAAGATTATATTTAATTATATACTACTTTCAAAAGAAAGACATAATAATTAGTAATCACTTATGATAATTTATCGGTGATGGTTATGCCCTAATTAACATGTAATACTTTCTATAGATCACACACTGTATGACCAAGGGTTAAAAAGGCTGTTCGCATTTGGCCTGATAAAAATGAACTTTGAGCAACTTATGAAGTAATGTGTATATTTTGTTATATCAAAAAATGGATGTAAAATGTTTATTGCAAAATAAATAAAATATTTTTTAAAATAATTTATAAAAAGTTGTTAAGTTCTAAAAAAATTCTCCGATATATATTTTGAGTAAGAAAAATTTACTCCCCTAATCGCCCGAAAAGGGCATTTTTTTTGCCCAAAATCAAGTTATATAAGTTGCGAAAAAGGTTTTACATTAAAAATGCAGTTAATACGTTTCATAAATCATTGATATTAAAATTAACTATCAATTAATTTTTACCTTCCTCAAAAGAATTGCATATAACATTAGCCTGATAAATATTATTTATTATTTAAATAAATAATTATAAGGGGTAGCAATATGAAATTTTATGTTTTTAATGGTCATAAGCTTTTTTCTGCCATACTAGCAGGAGT
>JAUZPS010000600.1 GCA_030705945.1 Bacillota bacterium | reverse complement strand
TGGTTTCAAAACTTGCTTTAAAAATTGACAAACGGTTAATGCTTGAGTATTTTAGTCATGTTTTAAGGCTTCCTATGAGTTTTTTTGTTTCAAGAAAAGATGGTGAGATCATTTCTCGTTTCATGGACGCGGCAAAAATACGCGAGGTGATATCGGGACTCACCATCACCCTTTCAATTGATACAATCCTTGCCATTGTGGGAGGCGTAATACTATTTTTGCAGAATAAGACTTTATTTTATCTTACTTTATGCATTATGACGCTATATGCTATTACTGTTCTTCTTTTTAATAAACCATTAAGAAATATAAACAAGCGTCAGATGGAAAGCAACGCGGAATTGACTTCACACTTGGTGGAGAGTTTAAATGGCGTTGAAACCCTTAAGGCTTTTAACGCTCTGGATAGAATCGATGATAAAGTAGAAAATAAATTTGATGAATTGATTAAAAGGGTTATAAAAGGCAACATACTCTACTCTGCTCTTACTTCTCTGACATCTTCAATCAATGGTTTAGGAACAATTCTTATTTTATGGTTTGGTATTTTACAGATTTCTAATGGAAAAATGACTACAGGCGGTCTTCTCGCCTTCAATGCGTTACTTCAGTACTTTCTTACTCCCGTACGCAACCTTATAGATCTATCCTCAAATATTCAAACAGCAATAGCCGCATCTAACAGGCTGGGAGAAATACTTGATGTTGATGGAGAAAACATCTTTGGGGATGAAAGGAATCTTACGCCTGATAATTTACACGGAGCAATTGAAATTGACAACATTACCTTCAGATATGGTTTTAAAAGGCCTATTTTTGAAAATTTCTCATTAAAAATAAATCCCGGTGAAAAGATTGCGATTATTGGAGAAAGCGGTTCGGGTAAGACAACCCTCGCTAGACTTATCATGAATTATTATATTCCGGAAAAGGGCGCAATAAAAATAGGTGATATAGATTTAAAGGAAGCGCCTTTGGAATTTATACGAAGCAGAATCGCCTTCATACCTCAGGACATTTTTCTTATAAGCGGTACTATAATGGAAAATATTGCGCTTGGAAAACCTGACGCTACCTTAGAAGAAGTTAAGTTAGCCGCTAATTACGCTAACTGTTGCTCTTTTATTGATAATATGCCTATGAAATATGAAACTTATATAGAGGAAAATGGTTCAAATCTTTCAGGTGGTCAAAAACAAAGGCTTGCGATTGCGCGGGCATTTCTTATTAATCCCGATATTTTTATAATGGATGAAGCGACAAGTAACCTTGATTTAATAACTGAAGAAGCAATATGTAAAACCTTAGATACTTTTCATAAGGAAGTTACTCAGATTATTATTGCTCACAGATTAAATACTATTAAAAGGTGCGATAGGATATTTGTTCTTGAAAATGGCAAAATATCAGAATTCGGTTCTCATGAGGAACTGTCTGCAGCTGATGGCTACTACTCAAAAATGTTTGGCCTCGCTTGAATTTATTTTTTAACTTATGCTTTTTAAAAGCGCTTACTTAAAAACCTGCTGGTAGAAAAAAGGTAAAAATCTTCTTCTTTATTTTAGTATTTAAAAGATTATATAATTACTTTATAAGCTTTTTCATTGTCAGAATCCTATTGACTAAGAGGTATTTGCTAAATGATGGGTAATGATATAAAAATAAAAAAAGTTAATATTAACAATGAAGATATGACTCCTAAGGTATTGACCGCAGCTGTTTTTTCTCAGGGAGCAACTATGCCCGAAGGCTTCCGTCTACCTGGACGATATGTATATGATTATGAGTTTGAATTAATTATATACTCTAAAGGTTCAATGATAATTGATAATGAGCATTATAATGTTAATCAGGGTGATATATTATTCAGAAAACCTGGGCAGTATACCCAGGGAATCATGCCATACAGCTGTTATTTGATTTGCGTTGATATGCTAAACAATACCGACAAAAATCCCAACGGATACTACATATATAATGAACAGAATTTTCAAAATTATTATGTTAACCCTATTCTTGAGAAACTGCCGACAATATTTCATCCTTTGAACACAGAGAGAAGCTCTCAGATTTTTGATTCGATTTTTAAAGAGTTTGTCACTCCTTCTCCTGTCTCAGAGTTGTTTCTCAGAGCCAACATATTGAATTTGATGTACTACCTGTATCAGGATTCAACGAACCCGTTTTTAAATAATACTGTTGCTTTATCGCCACATTTTAACTCGCTTAAGGTTGTTATTGATCACATCGAAAAGAATATTGATAAAAAGATAGTTTTGAACGATTTATCAAAAATGGCAAATATGAGTCCTAATCACTTTCATAAAATTTTTACCAAAACAATGGGAATTACTCCAAACGACTACATAATTAAGCATAAATTGGATAAGGCAAAAAAACTACTTACCCGGACCAGTAGTTCTGTTTCAGAAATTTCTAACAGATGCGGATTTGAAAATGCGCCTTATTTCAGTTTTGTTTTCAAGAAATTAACAACAATGACTCCTATAGAATTCAGAAGAAAGCACAGCTACATATAGATTCATTATTTTAAACTGATATGTATAAAAAACAAAACCGACATTTAATCTGTCGGTTTTGTTTTCATTAATTAGGCAGTATCAAAAAAATAACTGCTCGTTTCAAAAACTTGATATAATGAGTTTTCATCATACAAAACTTGAATAAGGAATTTTTTGAAACGCCCTTACTATTTTTAATATAAAAGCGTTATCTATAGTGTTACTCAAATCACCATCATTTAAGATGGTTGGTTATTGATGCTTAAATAGTCTTATTTACTGTTGTTGTCGCAGTTTTTTTAATGCTCTGTATAAGAGCGTTAAGAGAGTCTTTCTTTACCTTAAGCTCTTTGCAAGCCGCATTAAGCTGATCTATAATAGTAGTTACCTTTTTCTTGTCGATTGTGGTTGAAGACGTAGCAGCTTTTAAGTCAGCCTTGATGGTTTTAATCTTTTCGTTAATTGCCGCAACATCCTTATCATATGCAGCTTTTGCGGCATCTATCTTTG
>JAUZPS010000060.1 GCA_030705945.1 Bacillota bacterium | reverse complement strand
TTCAAAGAATTATGTAGAAGGCAATGATCTTGTAGTTGAACTTCAGAACCATGTAAAAAAAGTTACCGCTCCCTACAAGTATCCTAGAATAATCGAATTTGTAAAAGAATTACCTAAAACTATAAGCGGAAAAATCCGCAGAGTTGAAATACGAGATAATGACCATAAATAAGGGCATTTCAATTAAATTTCCAAGACATAAATTTTAAGGGAGAGACTTAAGTAAGCCTCTCCCTTTACTTTTAAAACTTCGCGCTTAAATTTCCTACTTAAACTTCAGCTAATTTTGAAAGCAATAAATTACTTCTCTCAATAAACTTTGTCATTGCGTCAGCCGTAAGCTGTTTATGACTCATCATCGCAAGATCGTAAATGTGTTCGCATATAAGTTTTACTTCTTCCTTACGCTCTTGTTTGTCTTTTAGGTCTGTTATCTTTTTAATTAACGGATTATTCTTATTGAGCACAAGAGTCTCTTCGTTTCCAAACATATAGCTCATGTCCATTCCGCCAAACCTTGCCGACATCTCCTGCATTCTTCTTGAATGTTCTTCTAAAAGGATCATTCCTGGTATTGTAGTCGTTTTTAAGCTTTCAACTTTTAGTTTGAGCTTATCATTATTGAGTACTTCCTTAAAGAGCTTTTCAAAACCTTCCTGCAGTTCTTTGTTTGACGCTTCATCCACGTTTTCTTCTTTCTCCTTCAGGCATTCAGAAATATCTGAGTCAATCCTGAGGAATTTTACATCGGTCTCTTTAGATTCAAGAAAACTTATAAAATGACCATCTATCATTGTAGATAGCAAGACAGCTTCCATATCGTTATCCTTAAATATTTTTATATATTGCGCCTGCTGTCTTTCGTCCGAAACATAAAACACCTTGTTTTCATGCTTCTCCTTATTTTTTTCCAAATATTCCTTACACGTTGTATAATCACCGTTGGTTGTCTTATATATTACTACATCCTTCACTCTGTCGTAGAATTTGGATTCTCTGATGCATCCATATTTAACGAATGGATTTATGTCGTCCCAGTACTTGTTATAATTTTCCCTGTCATTCTCAAATATAGATGTCAATTTGTCTGCTACCTTTTTATTTATATGGCTGGATATCTTGTTTACATAGCCATCATTCTGCAAGAAGCTTCTTGATACATTAAGAGGCAAATCAGGACAATCAAGGGCGCCTTTTAAGAGCATTAAGAACTCAGGAATAACTTCTTTTATATTATCAGCGACAAAAACCTGATTGTAATACAGCTTGATTTGTCCCTCTATAGTTTCAAACTCATGTTTTAATTTTGGAAAATACAAAATGCCTTTTAAATTAAATGGGTAATCCATATTTAAATGAATCCAGAACAAAGGATCATTATAATCATGGAAGACTTTTTTGTAAAACTCTTTATATTCCTCATCGGTACAATCTTTAGGATTTTTTAACCAAAGAGGATTTGTGTCATTTATTGGCTTTAATTCTTTATCTTTATTTTCCTTGTCATCGCTTTTTTCAGTCTTTTCCTCCTCAACAGCTTCAAGGTACACTTCATATGGGAGAAATGAAAAATACTTTTCAAGTATATCTCTTGTTTTATGTTCTTCCAGAAATTCAAGACTGTCTTCAGCAAGAAATAGCGTTACTGTAGTTCCCCTAGAGGTCTTATCAGACTCGCTCATTTCAAAATCTATTCCACCGGAGCTCACCCATCTTACAGCCTTTTCTCCTATTTTGTGAGATAATGTATCTATCTGAACTTTATCAGACACCATAAATGAGGAATAAAAGCCCAGACCAAAATGACCAATAATCTGTCCTTCATCTGTCTTATCCTTATACCTTTCCAAAAAGTCCTTTGCTCCAGAAAAGGCTATCTGATTGATATATTTACCTACTTCCTCGTAGGTCATTCCAATACCGTTATCAATAATTTGCATTGTCTTTTCTTTTTTATTCACTACAACCTGAATCTGCCACTTATTCTCTTCGTCTAATTCTGCTTCACCTATAGCGCTTAGCTTCTTAAGCTTGCTTATGGCATCTGAGGAGTTTGATACCAATTCACGGACGAAAATGTCCTTTTCAGAATATAACCATTTCTTTATTATTGGGAAAATATTTTCTGTATTTATTGATATACTTCCGCTTTCATGCATCATTTTTAATGCCTCCTTAACCATTATTTCTAATAAATAATATACATTTTACATAGAATTTGTCAAGCATATTTTAGCGCTCTATTGATAAGAGTGCTAATAATATTTAACAATAACACTAAGGAATGATTGAAAAATAACTTCCGATTCTGAGCGGGTGTTCACGAGTTAAGTAAACACGTAAGCGAAGATTTTATCGGAAGTTATTTTTTTCAACATTCCTTAGTAATGATTATAATACATATAATGGAATCTGGAGTTTATATTTAAAATGCGTTTTACAATGTAAAATATTTTTGGCAAATCAGACAGGATCAAAAAAAACTTGGTAACTTTACAGCCCGTTTCACGGTTGCTTAATTTAATGTGGGAAAGTTGAGTAGACAACTTGAACAAGGAATTCTTTGAAACGACCAGTTGCTAAGTTTTTTGATACTATATAAAAAGCAATTAATCTTTTACATTTGCCTATCGCAAAATAACGTTAAAGCGTTCGTTATTTTGCTCCGTCAAATGTAAGATTAATAGTGCTTTTTATATAACTAATGGCCTAAGCTTACCTGTCCATAATTTCTATCCAATTCAGACCATTTGCCGCACCTGTCTCCCCATCTTGCCAACACGACATCATCAGATATAATTTTTATCAGTTCACACATATTTGAGCAATCATGGCACTCCATAGTGCTAACCTTATAATCCTTTTTAGAAATATCAAAGCCTACAAAATTTGTCTTATACGCTTTATGGCGCATTTTTTCCCTAGCCATCAATGCTGCTCCATATGCTCCCATAACATCATAATATTCTGGTATAATTATCTTGGCCTTCAATTCTCTTTCAAAAGCCGCTACTATTCCTTGGTTTGCTGCTACTCCTCCTTGAAAGACAATAGGTTCTGCCAGTTCTTTTCCTTTTGCAAGATTATTCATATAATTCCTTACCAGAGCTTCGCAAAGACCGTTAATTATATCCTCTATGCTATGTCCTGTCTGCTGTTTGTGAATCATGTCAGATTCGGCGAATACAGCGCATCTCCCCGCAATTCTTACGGCTAATGTGGAACTAAGCGCATATTTCCCAAATTCCTCAATTGGTATTTCCAGTCTTGACGCCTGCCTGTCTAAAAATGACCCTGTTCCCGCCGCGCATACAGTGTTCATTGCAAAGTCATATACGACGCCATTTCTTACAAGGATTATTTTTGAGTCCTGGCCTCCAATTTCCAATATAGTTCTGACATTAGGAACCAGCTTCTGAGCAGCTACCGCATGTGAAGTTATTTCATTTTTAACAATATCGGAACCAATAATTACATTTGCCAGCTGCCTTCCGCTTCCTGTTGTTCCAGCTCCAAGAATATCAATGCTTTGACCGAAAACATCAGCGAGTATATTAATGCCTGACCTTATAGCCTTAATAGGCTGGCCACCGGTTTTTAAATACAACTTTTCCAAAATATTTCCATAGCTATCAATGATAACTAGATTTGTGCTAACAGAACCAACATCAATTCCAAGATAACATCCTTTTTCCCGCAATCAGACCTTCCTCCTTTCTCCTTTTCAGCAAATCGACAAATGCTTCTATACGAGTTAAATAACCAGCTTCGCCTGTCATTTCATCAATTATTAATGTCAGCACCGGTATGTTTAAATCCCGCTCAATAGAGGGCAAAATACTCTCCGACACTATTTCAGGCATGCAGCCAAGGGGCAGTATCTGTATGATGCCATCATAGCCATCTTTCGCGAGGAGTACAGTGTTGCCTATAGTCTCTTGCGTATGTCCTCCTATCATCGCTCCCAAATAAGGTTTGGCTGCTTCTTTGTAGCTTTCGTCACCCTTTAGTCCCAATGCTTTTTTTATCATATGGTCAATAATCCATCCACTTACCGTAACAGGTCTCATAACCTCGGCGCCTTCGTTGCCAAGCCTTGATTCTATACGAAAGTTTGTAAATGGGTCATTAGTTGTATATATCTCGCCAACTATGCCAATCTTAATAGGGTCTAAAGATTTGTCAGTCTCTATATCAAGTAGATTCTTCCTTGTAAAATCAATAAGTTCCTTAATTTCTTTTGCGCCTTTTTTATTAAGAACGCTGTTTTGAAATGACTTATAAATCCTGTCGGCGCTACCCTTAACTATCTCCCTTGGTCTTATTTTAAAAGACAACCTTTCTAATTCATCAACCTGCTTTGATACCTCTGCTGTCTTTTTGATGGCTTTCAATATTTTATATGGCTTGAACTCGCCCGTTATCCTTTTAATATTTCTTAAAAATCCACTGATATCTTTTTTAGAAATATCCAAGGTGAAAACCTCCATATTAAAGCCTAAATCCTTTAATATTTCCCTGTGCATCTCACCATAATAGCCAAATCTGCATGGGCCGCAGCCTCCTGATATCAAAATCAAATCCGCGCCAAGCTCATGAGCCTGAATAAAATTTCCTAGATTAATTTTAAGAGGGAGACACGCCATCTCAGGAGCATACTTAGTTCCTAATTCTAACGCCTTTTTGTTATTAAAGGGTGGTATTACATATTCTATTCCCAACTCGTCAAGCAATGCTTTAACGGGAATATATGTATTACCCATGTGCGGAAAAGTTACTTTCATTTTTACTCCTCCATCTTATCATATCTGTAAATGCTTCCAATCTGGTATCTAATCCCGCTTCGCCGGAATGTTCATCCAACGAAATAAACATAAAAGGAATACTGCTGTTTCTTCTGACAATCCGCTCCGCCAAATCTCCAATAAAAGCGTCTATACCGCAGCCAAAAGACACCACAAATATTATCCCTTTTATATCATTTCTTTCAACGAAGTGCCTGACACTGCCAAGAGCTTTTCTTCCGAAATTCCAGAAGACCTTTTTATTGAGCTTGTCAGCGTACGAGTTAATAATTTCTTCACTGACCATTTCATGGGTTATAATGTTAATCCCATCGCCTCTAAGCTTTGATATTAAATTCATATTTACATAACTGTCATACAGGTTGTATGGGTGTCCAATAATTGCAATATTTAACAATTCACTATTCTTTACTACATATATATTTCTCTTGCGATTGATATCATCTCCCGGAATAAAGCCTCTTTCAACATCAGCCTTATACTCGTTAAACTTATCTAAAGCCTTAATATAAGCTCTTTTTATCCTTCTCCCATCCTTGCAGACATAACTGCCTATATCTAGAGCGCTCTCTAATTCACTACTTCCCGATTTTCTTAAATTTATTTCCACATCAATTATTTCAGGTAAACCTTTTATAGAGCTTCTGATCATATCAGGCAACCCGCCGACTTTAGGACATATATACTCTCCCTTTGATATGCTCGTCATTCTGGGAATAAATAGATAATCCACCCTATCTTTAAGACTTATCACATGACCATGGAATAACTTCACTGGTAAACATGCCTCATCAACGCATATTCTTACACCATCATCAAGTATTTTTTTTGATGTGTTTTCAGAAACAACCACCTCCGCGCCAAGTTCCTCAAAAAAGGTTTGCCATAGAGGATACATCTGATAGTAAAAAAGACTTCTTGGAATCCCAACTTTTATTGACATATTCCACAACACCTCGGTAGATATTATTAACATTTTGGTATTTTTTATGCATTGATTAATTTTCAATATAAAAAGAGATCAGTCCCATAGATTTCTATGTTACTGATCTCTTTATTATTAAAGGTTAATAATTAATACCTATTTAATTACGCCTTTCCATTGCATCCTAATACATTAACAAGCTTGTGTTTAACAACTTCTTTAATTGCGTTTCTAGCTGGTCCTAAGTACTGTCTTGGGTCAAAGTGAGCTGGATTTTCAGCGAAGTACTTTCTGATTGTAGCTGTCATAGCAAGTCTTAAGTCTGAGTCAATGTTTATTTTACAAACTGCCATTGAAGCCGCTTTTCTGAGCATTTCTTCAGGAACACCCTTTGCTCCGGGCATTTGTCCGCCGAATTTGTTTATTATATCAACGTATTCAGGCATAACTGATGAAGCTCCGTGTAAAACTATAGGATACTGTGGAAGTCTCTTCTGAATTTCTTCCAAGATATCAAATCTTAATCTAGCTTCGCCTTTAAATTTGAATGCTCCGTGGCTTGTACCTATAGCAATTGCCAATGAGTCAACGCCTGTTCTCTTAACAAATTCTTCAACCTGGTCTGGATCTGTGAAAGCAGCATCCTTATCAGAAACATTAACTGCATCTTCAATACCTGCTAATTTTCCCAATTCTCCTTCAACAACTACGCCCTTATCATGAGCATAATCAACAACCTGTTTAGTCAACTTCATATTATCTTCAAAAGAATGATGTGATCCGTCTATCATAACTGATGTGAATCCACCGTCAATACATGATTTACAGAGTTCAAATGTATCACCATGGTCTAAGTGCAAGCAGATCGGTAATCCTGTTTCCTTTATTGCTGCTTCAACAAGCTTAACAAGATATGTATGGTTAGCATACTTTCTTGCTCCTGCTGATACCTGAAGTATCAAAGGCGCGTTTTCTTCCTTGGCAGCTTCGGTAATACCCTGAATTATTTCCATATTGTTAACATTGAACGCACCGATAGCATATCCACCTTCATAAGCTTTCTTAAACATTTCTCTTGATGTAACTAATGACATTATATTCACTCCTTGTTTTTTATTTGTTAAGGGACAACCCTTATTATATATTAAAACCAATTTATCTATTACATATACCTTCCATAAAATATGGTTAAAGCTTTTACTATTATGTTATGTCAAATGTAAGTTTATAAATGATTTTAATACAGGAACTAATTCCATTAAATAGGCTTCCACTTAATTGTTAAGTTTTTGTCATTCTAAATCTAATTTTAACAGATTTAATCCCAAAATCAAGGGTTAATTTAAAATTATCAATAAAAATGCAGTGTAACTATCTATGATTAAAAGCAATAAATCCTTTACATTAACAGTAAAGTCTACTTTGTTAAATTTTTAATTTTTAGTTATGGTATAGAATTGCATTTTAATTAGTCTTATGCTATATTTTAATGTGATCGTGTATTATAGATAAAATATTAAAAAAATCCAGCAAACAAGTTCGAAATGATCAGCCATTAGGCGATTTGAGTAACTGGAAAGCTTAATTATTTTATCTGTAAATAAGTTTTAGATAGAGATTTTACATATGGTAAAGAATTACTGTCAGTGTTAAATTTTTCTGTTTATTCTATGATTATATGTATAATACTAATCTTAACTTATATAGATTCTTCTAATTGATAATCAGCTGTAAATGCTAATATTATAGGTTTATATCAATACGGAATCTATAACAAAGCACGCAATTAACAATTACATATATTTAAGGAGGTACTCTAAAATGAGTGAATTAGTAGGAGCAGCTATATTTGGACAATCAGGCGGACCCACATCAGTTATCAACGCAAGCGCGGCAGGAGTTATTCAGGAAGCATTAAAGCAGAAATGCATTACTGCAGTTTATGGAGCAGCTCATGGAATCAAAGGAATACTCGATGAAGTATTTTACGATATGAGCAAGGAAGATCAATATGAATTGGATCTTATGAAAACAACACCTTCTTCAGCTTTAGGTTCTGTACGTTATAAATTAAAGAGCGCAGACGAAGATGAAACAGATTACAAGAGACTTGTTGAAGTATTCAAAAAGTACAACATTAAGTATTTCTTCTATAATGGCGGAAATGACTCAATGGATACTTGTAACAAAGTAAGCAAATATATGCAGAAGGTTGGCTACGAATGCAGAGTTATGGGCGTTCCTAAGACAATAGACAACGACCTTTTCGGAACAGACCACTGCCCGGGATATGCTAGCGCGGCTAAGTATATTGCTACATCAACTATGGAAGTTTATCATGACGCAAGAGTTTATGACACAGGAATGATAACAGTTCTTGAAATCATGGGAAGAAACGCTGGTTGGCTTACAGCATCCTCTGCCCTTGCCGCATATAAAGGCAACGGACCTGACCTTATATACTTACCAGAAATTCCATTCAATATGGAACAATTCTTAGATGATACAAACAAGATCTACAAGGAACATGGAAAAGTTATAATCGCTGTTTCAGAAGGCTGCAGAGATGATAAAGGAACATATGTTGCAGAAATGGGATCAAACTTATCAAAGGACTCCTTCGGTCATGCTCAATTAGGCGGCACCGCTTCAATACTCGCAAACATTGTAAGATCCAAAATTGCTAAAAAGGTTAGAGGCATTGAGTTCAGTCTTCTCCAAAGAGCCGCTGCGCATGTTGCTTCTTTGACAGACGTTAACGAAGCGTACCTTGCAGGACAGACAGCTGTTAAATACGCTGTAGAAGGCAAAACTGATTATATGATAGCTTTTGAAAGAGAAGCAGGCCCAGTTTACAAGTGCAATATCAAACTTTTAAATCTTACAGAAGTTGCAAATACAGAAAAGAAAATTCCGAGAGAGTGGATAAACAAAGAAGGAAACGGAATGAATAAGCAATTCATCGACTATGCTCTTCCATTAATCCAGGGAGAATCATGCCCTCCATTAGAAGATGGACTTCCAAGATTCACAAGACTCAAGAAAGTTCTTGCTACAAAATAATATTGGTTATCTATGTAAAAAGCACTATTAATCTTACATTTGACGGAGCAAAATAACGAACGCTTTAACGTTATTTTGCGATAGGCAAATGTAAAAGATTAATTGCTTTTTATCTATGTTGATATAGAAAATCGTGAAAAGTACAATTTAATTGCCGCAAATATAGATGCTTAAGCATAATTTGCGGCAATTAAATCTTTTTCACGGTTTATATTTTATCAACATCTAAATATCTGAATATCTAAAGTTTCAAAGTTAATATGTAAAAGATTGATACTTTCTAGAACTAAGGGAGTTTCAAAAAATTCCTTGTTCAAGTTTTGTATGATGAAAATCCATTATATCAAGTTTTTGAAACTCCCAGTTGTAAAGTTTTTTTTGATACTACCTAATCAACTTTACTTCCGCATTTTGAACAAAAAACATCATCTTTATCAATCTCTGCTCCACAGCCTTGACATTTCTTCAAATCCCTTACATCAATTATTTTCAATTTCAGTTCTTCTATTTCTTTCATGCATTTTAGTATGTCTTCGCAATTGCCTGTTACGTCTTCATCAACTGTGTTACCTTCCTTATACTTCTCAAAAATCTTATTGCCGATCTCCACCATAAAACCTTCTATCTTATTTTCTTCAGATTTGATGGCAAGATTAAATTTTGTTATCTGCATCATATTCCCAGATGCTTTTATTGCTACTTTTCCAGCTCCTGATATCTTTTTGCCCATATTATTTAGTAATGACATAAAAATCTCCGCCTTTCATTTATAGTATTTTTTATTTAGAAATTTATCAATACATGATCTATATAAAAAGCACTATTAATCTTACATTTGACGGAGCAAAACAACGAACGCTTTAACGTTATTTTGTGATAGGCAAATGTAAAAGATTAATTGCTTTTTATCTACATAATATAATAGAGTTAAAAAAAGTTTATTTATGGGAGTAAGGGCGTTTCATCAATTTAATATAAATGATATGTAAGGTTTTATTACTTATTCATAAAATTATATAATAAATTATACTTCCCTACACTAGTTAAAATCAAGTTTTTCATATTATTCTTTTATATATATTTCGTGATAATCATCATACATTAACTTTTAAATCACGAAACTATATATTTTGCAATAAACATTTATTAATCTTTTATCATTTATCTATGGCAAAATACTGTAAAAGCGTTCGTTATTTTGCTCTGTCAAATATATAATTAATAACGCTTTTAATTTATTTACGATTTCTTTTTAAATTCTTCTTTTTAGTTATAGAATATCCAAAGTATCCCAAAGATTTTTTCAAGCTCCAGTACTCACCATGGGAATAACAGATTAACCCTGCCCTTTCTAGACACATTTTCCCTTTTTCATTGAGAAGGTTTTCATCAACATTTACAGCGACAATTTCTGCAACAAACATATCATGAGAGCCCAACTCAATAATTTGCTTAACCACACATTCAATATTTATCGGGCTTTCCATTATCAAAGGTACATCTACAATAGACGCTTTAACTGCCGTAAGTTTCATTTCTTTAAATTTATCAATATCTCTGCCTGATTTTACGCCACAATAATCAGTCGCAAACGCAAGTTTTTCTGTAGTAAGATTAACTACAAACTGACCTTTATCTTTTATAAGGCCATGGGAAAAACGTTCTTTTCTTATTGAAACCGATAACATGGGTGGATCAGAGTTTATCGTGCCTGCCCAAGCAACTGTAATTATGTTAGGCTTCCCTGAATTATCCACGCAGGAAACTAACACACAAGGCACAGGGTTTAAAATAGTTGATGGTTTCCACTGTAGTTTATTCATTTTCTTTACTCCATTTACATATTTTATTTAGCGGGCAATTTATGCAATCTGGATTTTTACTATAACAATAATGGCTTCCAATACCATCTATTTGGGCATGATACTCATTAAAAAAAGCAGTCCTATTCTCGAGGTTATCCATAAAAAATTTCTGCATATCTTTATAACTAATATCCTCCTTAAAGTATCCCAACCTACTAAAAATCCTTCTCGTATAAGCATCCACTACAAATATAGGTTTATACGCCGCATATAATATTATGCAATCAGCAGTCTCTTCACCAATTCCATATAAAGACAGCAATTCATCTCTTAAAGCATTGATATCCTTATCAAAAAATTCTTCCAGATCTCCATTATATTTATTTACAATATGCGCGCAAAATTCTTTAAGCCTTCTTGCCTTCTGCTTATAAAACCTTGTACACCTTATTAGTTCTTCAAGCTTTTCGTTATTTGCGTTATATATTCCCTCTATTGACAACAACTTTTCATTTTTTAAGTTATTTATAGCTAAAGTGACATTCTTCCAAGCAACAAATTGAGTTAGAATTGCGCCAACAATGGTTTCAAACTCAGTATCTGAAGGCCACCAGTTTCTAGTTCCGACTTTAATTAGCATTGAGTTGTAAATTTCTAACAATTTGTTGTTTATTTTTTTATTCATTTAATTTCTTCCTTACCCCATGAGTTGTAATAAACAACCTGCTCCAGCTTCTTTCTTGTGGATGGTTTAGGTATCTCGCCGCTAAATCCAAGGGGCGTAAAAGCCAGAACTTTAATGTCTTTCGGAATGTTCAATATGCCTTTAACCACTTTTTCATCAAACCAACCAACGATACATGTCGCAAGTCCTTCCGCTTCTGCAGCCAAAACTAGGTTTTCCATCGCTAATGCAGAGTCGAAGGCATAATATTCAACCCCATTCTTAACACCGGATTCTTTGGTATTTGCGCAAAGCGCAACAACGTATGGAGCATCGATACATGCCTGAGCAATAATCGGCTGGCCTGAAGCCTTACCTAGAAGGTTTTTTTCTACATTACTGTCTACAATTATAAACCTCCAGCACTGCTTATTTCCCCACGAAGGAGCCATGCATGCGTATTCTATAAGTCTTCTTACAGTATCAATATCTATCGGATCCTTTTTGTATGCCCTGACGCTTACCCTTTTTTTAATTATATCAAAGATGTCCATCATTCCCTCCACATCACGAAGTATTGCCAATATATTGTCATTTCATTGTTTTACGCCTGAATGGACAGACTTTTATACAGATACCACAAACTGAGCCTCTTCCAATATGCTTAAAATTGTTATTCATATACTCAGAGCATGCTTTTGCGTCGACTAACCTACTTCTTTCCATTCCAATTTCCCACTCGTTTCCTGTTAATGCATACGCGGGACAAGCCTTAACACAAAGGTTGCAGCCTCCACATTTGCTTGGCATAACCTGGTCACATGGCTCCATTTCCATATCTGTCAGTACAGTTCCTAATCTTACTGCTGGACCAAAGTCTTTGTGTATGAAAAGACCGTTCTTACCGATCCATCCTAGGCCAGCCAATACAGCCCCTGTCTTATGAGGAAATACTCCGCTATAAGGCGTCTTAGCTCCCGGTATCGACTGAGATGCAGGAATGGTATACGCATTATAGCCCCTTTCTTGCAAAAATAACATTATCCTTAATGTAAGTTGATCAATAAAAGAATTTACTGATCTATAATGACTAAAATAAGTAAATGTAGGCTTGTCGTCAATCTCATTTATTATAGCGTCAGACAACCTTATACCTATTGTAATGGCAAATTGTAGTCCTTTAAGCTGTTGAGGGACTGTGGAAGACACATCAGAAAAGCCGACAAAAGTTGCCCCTGACTGTAAAATAAATTTTTCCAACTCTTCTTTAGTAATTTCCATAAAATTTCCCTTCATATAAGGCGTTTTAAAAATTCCTATTATCTTAATAATAATTTTAATATAGTATAACTTAATAAGTTTATGCTATAATACATCATATCAAATTATGTATGGAGGCATCAATGCATTTTGAAGAAAATCAAGAATTAGCAGAAAAAAAGCTGATTTTGCTTTATGTCATAAATAAATTAAATGTGCCTGTTAGCAATATTCAAATAACTAAAATTATACTAGAAAACAGATTTATGAACTACTTTTATTTTCAGCAGTTTCTTCTGGATCTATGCAAACAGAACCTCCTGAGCGCTGATAGCGTTGAAGGCAAGGTTTATTATAACATTACGGATAAAGGAAAGGAAACTCTGAATTTTTTTGTAAATCATATTCCTTTAGGCGTTAAAACAAGAATTGACGAAGCCTCCTCTAGGATTAGAAAAAAAATAAAAAATGAAACCTCTGTGACTGCCGACTACTCTCCTGAACATGAGAATGAGTTTTTAGTTACATGTAAAATAAATGAAGACGATTTTTCATTAATAAACCTAAAAATAACCGCAGGCACAAAAAGTGATGCTCGAAAGATCTGCAATAACTGGAATAGTTTCCCACAGGAAATATACTCTGAAATAATTGAACTGCTATTGAGAAATAGAAATATAGATCAATAATTATTAATTATTGATCTATATAAAAATTGGGATATTTTGAAAAATACCCCAATTTATTATGACGTTTATCTTAATTATTCATATCTTATTTAAATTCAATTTTTTTAAAGTAAATCTTTTTTTCTTACTGCTTGTTAAGGGATTTGATTAATACCCTCAATTTCATCAGCAACTATTCTTTTCATGTTACTATTTTCTATATTTATTCCTTTATCTTCGGCAATTTTTATTAACGTAATCAATTCATGCCTAGCAAAATCCAAACGCAATTTAGCTATCTTTAGCTCTCCATAATCAACAAAGGACTCTTCAACAGATGATTTGCATGTTTCAAAAACCTTATAAGCGTCATCTATCTTATCAATCAAATTTGATTCATCAATCTCACAATTTGTATCTTCCTCTTTATAACTTGCAAACAACTCTTCACTCATAGCAATTCTCCCATCTTACATTTTTTGGTTAACCGAATAAGTTCCAATTATTCTACAACACCAATCTTTCAAATAATTAAGCTTCTATATTAAAATCAAAACTCTTTGCATATCTTGCGCAGAAATTCGTATAGGGTCTAGTAAATAGAGCTGCCAAATGCAAAACTATTAAGATTTGAATATAATATCAATGCTTAAATAATAACTATTTCAAAATAGTTTATGTTG
>JAUZPS010000006.1 GCA_030705945.1 Bacillota bacterium | reverse complement strand
ACTGCTTTGGTTATAGAACCAGCTTCATCCAGAAGGAGCAGGGAGTTGTTCTAAGTAGCGAAATAAAGCTAAAATCAGGAGATAAGAATGAAATAAAGGCGGTTATGGATGATTTATGCAAAAGAAGGAATGAGAAACAGCCGCTAAAGATGCCAAGCGCAGGCAGTGTATTTAAAAGGCCTGAAGGATATTTTGCAGGAAAACTCATAGAAGATTGTGGGCTAAGGGGTTATAGTATCGGTGGGGCAGAGGTATCTAATCTGCACTGCGGTTTTATTGTCAACAAAGGAAATGCAACTGCCGATGATGTGATTGCGCTTATCGGCTATATTAAAGATAAAGTTAAGGAAAAGTTTGGAGTTGAACTCCAGACTGAAGTAAAGATTGTCGGCGAAGACTAGATTAAAAGAGCTATTAATATTACATTTGACAGAACAAAATTATGAGCGCTTTAACATTATTTTGTGATAGGTTAATGTAAAAGAATAATTACTTTTAAAATAAATTTAAATATTTCTTAATTTCAGGTGTTGAGAATTAAAACTTTAGAATTTAATTAATATACTGGAGGTCTAAATGAGGTTTGTCATTGTTACTGGATTGTCTGGAGCAGGCAAGAGTCAGGTTGTAAAACATTTAGAAGATTTGGGATTTTTTTGTGTTGATAATTTACCTCCGTCACTTATTCCAAAATTTGCAGAGGTGTGTTTCCAAAGTAGAGGCAAAATGGAGAAAATAGCCCTTATTATTGATATACGCGGGGGCGAACTGTTTAAAGATATTTTTCCTGGCCTGGCAGAAATCAAAGCGGCGGGTTTTAATTACGAAATACTATTTCTGGAAGCGTCTGATGAAGTTTTAATAAAAAGATTTAAGGAAAGTAGAAGAAATCATCCTCTTTCTCCTGAAGGAAGGCTTGTAAAAGCAATAAATGAAGAAAGAAAGATACTCCAGGAAATAAAAAATAGCGCAAATCATATTATTGATACGTCAAATCTGTCTACTAGACAGCTAAAAGAGGAGCTAGCGAGAATTTTTGTTGAAGGAAAACATTTTGAGGGGTTGATTATAAGCATAATTTCCTTTGGTTTCAAATATGGTTTGCCTATGGACTGTGATTTGGTGTTTGATGTAAGGTTCATACCCAACCCTTATTATATAAGCTCTTTAAAAAAGTTGACAGGAAAGCATGAAGCGGTGAAAGAGTATGTGCTAAAGGCCAAAGAGACAGAAACTTTTATAAGCAAACTAAGTGATATGCTGGAGTTTTTAATTCCTAATTATATTAAAGAAGGTAAATCTCAATTGGTTATTGGAATAGGCTGCACTGGCGGAAAACACAGATCTGTGGCAATTGCTGATGAAGTTTACAGGTTGCTTGCTGAAAAGCAACATAGGGTTGTTATAGAACATAGAGATATAGAGAAAGATAACAAAGCTTTAGCAAAATAATCCATTTATTTAGTAAATGATAGCTTTAGTATGCATTGCATATTCTATATTTGTATGTTATATTTATAAAAAGTAAAATTAAACCAGAATAGGTTTTGACTTTAGGTAGGGATTATATTGTCATTTTCATCAAGTGTAAAAAATGAACTATGCAGAATAGACTTGCAGGAAAATTGTTGCCTTCTTTCCGAACTAGCAGGAGTTATAATGGTTGGAAGCGATGATAATAGAGAAAATCTCAAGGATTCGAATATACGTATTATTACTGAAAATGCGTCTTTTGCTAGAAGGGTTTTTTCTACAATTAAAAAGTTATACGATATTCATCCAGAGATTATGATCAGAAAAAATAAAAAATTTAAAAAACATGTTTCTTATATATTAGTTATCACTTCAGCTTTTGGAGGTAGACGGATTCTTAATGACCTAGGATTGGGCCAGAAGATTTCAGATAAAAATGAAGCGTTTATTAAGGATATAAAATCCGAGCAGCTTAAAGATAATAAGATTTATAGAAAAAGCTGCTGTAAAAGAGCGTTTTTAAGAGGAGCATTTTTAGCTGGAGGATCAATAAGTGATCCGGAAAAGACATATCATCTTGAAATTACAAGCCACAGCAAAAGCAGCGCGTATAGAATTTGCGAAGCTGCTGTCTGGTTTGATTTGAATGCTAAAGTTGTTGAAAGAAAGGGAAATTATGTAGCTTATCTAAAAGAAGGGGAAAATCTTGTTGATTTCTTAAATATTATTGGCGCTCACATGGCGTTATTGGAGCTGGAGAATGTTAGGATTCTCAAAGGTATGCGCAATGATGTTAATAGAATTGTAAATTGTGAGACCGCTAATTTGGAAAAAACCGTTAATGCCTCAGTGAGACAAATGGAGAATATTAAATATATACAGGAAAATATGGGGTTTGATAATCTTGCAGATAATCTCAGAGAAATTGCGGAACTTAGATTAGAGTATGGGGAAGCAAACCTTAAGGAATTGGGTGAACTTCTTAACCCACCTGTTGGTAAATCCGGAGTCAACCATAGACTACGTAAGCTTGATAAGATTGCAGAAGATCTTAGAAGAATGAAAGGGGAGTATTAGATGGTTGAAAAGACAGTTGAAATATCCAACCCGATTGGTCTGCATGCTAGACCAGCAGCCATTTTTGTTCAGGCAGCGGGTAAATTTACATCTCATATCTGGCTTATTAAAGGAGAAAAGAGAGTTAATGCGAAAAGCATTATGGGATTGATGTCTTTAGCAATTTCAAAAGGTACCACTGTGGTTATTGGCGCTGATGGCGAAGACGAGGATTTGGCGGTCAATGAACTTGTAGAACTCATACAATCCGGATTTAAGGATTTTGAATACTAACATTGAGGTTTTATAATCCTATTGGCTATTGCTATAATTTTATAGAAATAAACTTTTCTATAATTTCATTTACTTAGGGAGTTTCAAAAAATTCCTTGTTCAAGTTTTGTATGATGAAAGCCCATTATATCAAGTTTTTGAAACTCCCAGTTGACCAGTTTATTTTTTGATACTACCTTACTCAACTCTCCTACTTCAAATTAAGCAACCATAAAAAACATCCACAAATTCAACTTTATTTGGATATGAATTTGATAGGCGAATCATTATTCGTATATGGCTGTAAGAATAATAATGATGTTTGAAGTTAATAGTGCTTTTTATATAGAAATAGCGCTCATTTAGCAGAGCGCTATTTCTATTTATTTTTTAGGGTGTTTAAAAAATTCATTGTTTAAGTTTATATGACGAAAACCAATTATATCAAGCTTTTAAAGCTATATATTTTGCATTAAACATTTTACATAAGCAAATGTAAAGATATAATTATTATATTAAGCAGGAGGAAAATTATGGGAAATATAGAATATGACAAAAGGTAAATATATAAAAAGCAATTAATCTTTTACATTTGCCTATCGCAAAATAACGTTAAAGCGTTCGTTATTTTGCTCCGTCAAATGTAAGATTAATAGTGCTTTTTATATAGAACAATGCATTAAAAGTTGAGTATTTGAAAGGATGAGATAGTTGTGAAAATTAAATTTTTGAATAGGGGAAACACCTTGATAGCAAGTATAATCGGGGAAATGGATCATCATACCGCGGATTATTTACGTGATAAAATTGATGGCGAAATGCTTAAATCTTCAACAAGAAATGTTATTTTTGATTTTTCAAAAGTTGTTTTTATGGATAGCTCGGGCATTGGCTTAGTGATTGGAAGGTATAAGAATATCAGTAAATTAAACGGAAAAACATCGATAGTTAAAGCTAATGAACAAATAAGAAAAATATTTGAAATGTCGGGGGTTGTAAAACTAATTCCAATATATGATAATATCGATGAGGCTATTAATTCATATTAGATAATTGACCATAACAGATGTCATTCCACAAAATTTACTTATTGATAAATTTTGCTACCAACAGTTTTTCTATTAAGATATCTTTAACAATATGAATAAAGCTTAGAAATTTATTATTATATAAAAAGCAATTAATCTTTTACATTTGCCTATCACAAAATAACGTTAAAGCGTTCGTTATTTTGCTCCGTCAAATGTAAGATTATTAGTGCTTTTTATATAGATAGTATCAAAAAAATAACTGGTCAACTGGTCGTTTCAAAAACTTGATATAATGGGTCTTCGTCGTATAAACTTGAACAAGGAATTTTTTGAAACGCCCTTGATAAGGGCTAACACTTATGTAATTATATTTTAATTAGTAAAGGGGAAAATTAATAATGCAGATATTAAACGAATTTAAGCTGGAATTCTTAAGTAAGTCAAGTAATGAGGCATTTGCAAGAGTTGTCGCCGCAGCATTTGTATCTCAGTTGGACCCTACTTTAGAAGAAATTGCAGACATTAAGACAGCTGTATCAGAAGCTGTAACAAATGCTATTATTCACGGATATGAGGATAATAGAGGCGTTATAAAAATGAATTGTAAATTATTTGATGCTTCAGTAGAAATATCAGTAATTGATGAGGGACGTGGAATTGATGACGTAGAAAAAGCAAGACAGCCTATGTACACGTCCAAGCCAGATTTGGAGAGGTCAGGAATGGGATTTACAATTATGGAAAACTTTATGGATAGATTGGAAATAGTATCACAGCCTGGTAAAGGTACAAGTGTTAATATGTATAAAACATTAAAAAGTATAGGGAAATAATTTTTTTTTGAATATACATGTAATAATATGTAAATAATAACAAATAAAAGGTTATGCATTTATTATAGCAGCTGCGCTTACGCTTAATATGACAAACTATTAATTTAATTAAACCATTACAAAATAATGGTTCTTACCAATTTACGGATAATTAAAATTAATACTGTGGTTTGTTATGATAAGTTAGAGTGTGGTTACGGAAGGTGCAGGATAAAATATGGGCGTACTTTTAGAAGAAAACTTGCTTGAATTGATAAAAAAGGCTAAGAGCGGCGATAAACAGGCTCAAGCAATTTTAGTTGAAAAAAATATGGGATTGGTTTGGAGCGTTATTAAGAGATTCCAGAACAGAGGCTATGAGGCGGAGGATCTGTTCCAGATTGGAAGCATAGGGCTTATCAAGGCAATAAATAAATTTAACGAGTCTTTTGAAGTTAAATTTTCTACATATGCGGTACCGATGATAATCGGTGAAATTAAAAGATTTATTAGGGATGACGGCATAATAAAGGTGAGCAGATCTCTAAAGGAGATTTCCAATAAAGCAAGGGTTACAAAAGAAATTCTAAGCAAGGAAATGGGAAGAGAGCCAACAGTAAATGAAATAGCCGACCATTTAAATATACCGCCAGAAGATCTTGTTATGGCGTTAGAAGCCGGTTCATCACCGGAATCTCTTTATAGTACAGTATGTGAAGGCGATAATTCGCCGATTTATCTTATAGACCGGATCGATAGCGAAGCGGAGAATAAGGAAGTTGATATAATTGATAAAATTGCTTTGAGGGAGGTTTTAAAAACTTTAAAACCTCGTGAAAGGCAAATAATTGTTCTAAGGTACTTTAATGAAAAGACACAGACGCAAATAGCCAAGATTTTAGGTATATCTCAGGTTCAAGTGTCACGAATCGAGAAACGGATTCTTGAGGATATCAGGGATAAAATTAAATCCATATAATTCAGAATGATAATTTACATAAAATCTATAAAAAATTATTATTAATCTTACATTTAGCAGAGCAAAATAACGAACGGTTTTTTACGGTATTTTGAGATAGATAAATGTAAGATTAATTGATTTTAATATATTACGAGTAAATGTTATGTAAATATTTTATAAAGCTTATAAAGTTCGAAATATTTAAAATTAGCCGAAAAATGTTCCATCTCTAATACTTAAAATCTTAAAATTTTAAATCTTAAATCTTAAATCTTAAATTTTAAAATCTTAAATTCTTAAATTCTTAAATTCTTTATACTCTTTAATCTTTTAATGTAATCAAAAGATACATAAAACTATTTAAAAATTATAATAATAGAAGTGTACCATATTAAAATCATTATTTATCTTACATTTAGTAGAGCAAAATAACAAACGGTTTTACGATATTTTGTTAGATAAATGTAAAAGATTAATTGTTTTAATATATAAAAATAATTATTAATCTTACTTATAGACACCGAAATGTTATGTTTATGTCGACTGGCTTGGCGGAAATCCTTAGCTTCATTGCCAGGCTGGATAACTTGAAAAATGGAGATGTTTGCATGAATGGTATTTTTCAAAGAAATAAGGTGGTTTTGCTTTTTTTACTTTTAATGCTTATGGTTGCCGCAATAACCTTAGGGTTATTAAGTTTAAGGGAAAATGTTGAAAAAACGCCATCAAGAGGCGTATATATCTATTTATTTATGCCTAGAGTTAGGTAGTGTCAAAAAAACTTAGCAACTGGTCGTTTCAAAAACTTGATATAATGAGTTTTTGTCATATAAACTCGAACAAGGAATTTTTGAAACGCCCTTAATAACTGCAATATGAAAACCGATAGTTCATTGAGGCGGTTGGCAAAATTTTGAAGGATTATATTTGATAGTAAGGTAAATAGGAGGAATAATGCAGAAATTATATACCAATAAGGAATATTTGGATCATGTTGAAAAAGAGGCGCCAAAATCCAAAGTTGCAAGGAATATAGTAAGGGCGTTCTTTGTCGGCGGTTTTATATGCATCATTGGTCAATTTTTAAATAATATACTTGCTCAGCAAGGAATAGGTAAAGATGCGGCAAGTAATATAACAGTGTTAATAATGGTCTTTCTAGGGGCCTTTTTTACAGGAATTAATATTTATGATGATATTGGAAGGTTCGCAGGAGCTGGATCAATTGTTCCTATAACAGGTTTTGCTAATTCCATAGTTTCTCCAGCCATGGAATTTAAAAGTGAAGGATATGTAACCGGAGTTGGCGCAAGAATGTTTTTTATAGCAGGACCCGTTCTGGTTTACGGAATATCCGCTTCAGTTGTTGCAGGTATCCTGCATTATCTAATAACACTGAGTAGATAATTACTTATGTTATATAAGTTACGAAAAAGATTTTACATTAAAAATGCAGTTGATACGTCTGTATTTTGCTATCAAAGCTGAACTTTTCGCAACTTATGAATCAAGGTATATATTTTGCAATATAAAAAATAGATGTAAAATGTTTATTGCAAAATATATATATAAAAAGCAATTAATCTTTTACATTTGCCTATCACAAAATAATGTTAAAGCGTTCGTTATTTTGCTCCGTCAAATGTAAGATTAATAGTGCTTTTTATATAGTTTATTTGTTACTTAGAGGTGAAAGGAGAATTATGCCTACAAAACATATTGGAAAACAAACTGTTAAAATTCAGAATCCTCTCAGTATTATTTCTACTGCGTCAATTGTTGGACCTAAAGAAGGAGAAGGACCTCTTAGTTTGTACTATGATGTGGTCATTGAAGACGAGATGTGGGGAGAAAAAAGCTGGGAAAAAGCTGAAAGTAAGTTAATGAGAGAGACTGTAAGTAAAATTATCAATAAATCGGGTAAAACTATTGAGGATATCAACTACATTCTGGCAGGAGACCTACTGAATCAATGTATAGCGACCAATTTTGCTGTTAGAGAATCGGGTATTTCACTATATGGGTTATATGGAGCATGCTCAACAATGTCTGAATCAATTGGTTTAGGAGCAATGATTATAGACGGTGGATTTGCAGATAATGCTGTATGTGTAACATCAAGCCATTTTTGCTCAGCTGAAAAGCAGTTCCGGTATCCGCTTGAATTAGGCTCCCAGAGACCGCCAACAGCCCAATGGACTGTCACTGGCTCCGGGGGTGTGATGCTCTCAAACCAGGGAATCGGGCCATATATTACCTATGTTACTACAGGAAAAATAGTTGATTTTGGCATTAAGGACTCGAACAATATGGGAGCGGCAATGGCTCCTGCCGCGGCAGATACTATCGTTACTCATTTTAAAGATACAGGGTTGTCGCCTGAAGATTACGATCTTATAATTACAGGTGATCTTGGGAGTTTTGGAAGAGACTTATGTGAAGAGATAGTAAATAAACAGGGATATGATATTAAGGATAAGTACACTGATTGCGGAGTTCTGGTTTACAATAAAGAAAAGCAGGACACACATTCCGGAGGTAGCGGTTGCGGATGCTCCGCAGTTACATTAGCTGGTTTTATATATCAGGAAATGAAAAAAGGAAAATTCAACAATGTTTTGTTTGTAGGTACAGGAGCGTTACTTAGTTCTACTAGCGCTCAACAGGGTGAATCAATTCCCGGAATAGCTCATGGTTTAACATTACAGAATAAGTTTGGATGAGGTGATTTAATGCTGGGATATATAAATGCGTTTATTATCGGTGGCTTTATTTGCGCGATAGGGCAGCTTCTAATTGATAAGACAAAATTAACTCCTGCAAGAATTTTGGTTTTATTTGTTACAATAGGTACTGTTTTAGCAGCATTAGGTATTTATCAGAAAATTGTGGATGTTGGAGGAGCAGGGGCAACAATTCCACTTACCGGTTTTGGCTACAGCCTGGCAAAAGGCGCAATGAAAGATGTGGATCAATATGGTTTGCTTGGGGCGTTTACTGGTGGCATAAGAGCGTCTGCCGTTGGTATTACAGCTGCTGTTTTCTTCGGATATCTTATATCAGTCGCGTTTACTCCAAAGGCAAAAAGATAATAAACTAATTTTATATTTGGTTATCTTTAGAAAAGTATTATATAAGTTGCGAAATAGATTTTGCATTAGACAGTATCAGGTAGTATCAAAAAAATTGTATACTTGGCGTTTCAAAAACTTGATATAATGAGTTTTCATCATACAAAACTTGAACAAGGAATTTTTTGAAACGCCCTAATTTAAAGCCATAAGCATTAATTTACAAAGTTTGATAAAATAATTAAGAAATAGATAATAAATAATTAGCTATAAAATTATAATTAATGCAGGATTTTTAGAAATTACATAGAATATAATTATTAAATACTTATTATCTCAAAAGTGAATTATGTTTAGTGATTATTATATCTCAAAAGTGTTTAATAATTATTACATCAGAATATGAAAAGATAATAGTCTTGTACCTCTAAAGCATAATAATTTTCTATAGATATATTTTATCTGATTTTTCCAAGTTTTTAAATTATGAAAAACGTTGTTTTCGTAAATCTGTTCAATAACTATATTATCAGGATGCTGCAAACATTAATTCCGCATTTATTTATCAAGATATTAATATATTGTTTAAACAAGAATAGCAATTATATATTTTGCAATAAACATTTTACATCCATTTTTTATATTGCAAAATATATACCTTGATTCATAAGTTGCAAAAAGTTCAGCTTTGATAGTATCTAAAAACTAATTAATCGGTCGTTTCAAAAACTCTATTTAATGGGTTTTTTCATATAAAGCTTGAGCAAAGAATTTTTTGAAACTTCGTTATTGGCAAAAATAATCTAAATAAAAAGGCGGGATTTTATACATGAACATTGAGTATATAAACCCATTTATTGAAGCAAGTCAAACGGTTCTAAAACAAATCGCTGGTTTAGATGCAAAGCTTGGAAAAGTCTATTTGAAGGAATCACCGTATAAAAGCAACAGTATAATTGTAATAGTTGGGCTGACGGGAAAAATTAGGGGCCAGGCGATGTTTACTATGGATATGAATGTTGGACTATTTATAGCATCAAGTATGATGGGGGGCATGCCTGTCTCTGAATTGGATGAAATCTCAAAAAGCGCCCTTTCTGAGTTGACCAATATGATACTTGGAAATACTGCAACTATTCTCTATAATAAAGGAATGGCAATTGATATCACACCTCCTACTTGTTTATTTGGAGATAACCTTCATATTTCAAATAACAAGCTCAAAACTGTTTGTATTCCTTTGATAATCGATAACGACAAGGCGTTTGAAATTGATCTGGCTGTGGAAGAATTATAAAGATCCATTAGTAAGCGATCGTTTGTTTTTAATGTTTTATATAGCCCAAATTGCTATATATGTTATCTTTGTGAGTAAAGTACATGATTTATATCAGAGATGGTTTGTGAAAGCCATCTTTTTTGATTGGAAAAAACTTAATTGTGGTATATAATATTGGAAAACGCCATTTTAGTCTGGAGGTAGTAGTTTGTCAGTTAATATTGTTTTAGTTGAGCCGGAAATTCCGCAAAACACTGGAAATATTGTTAGAACATGCGCTGCAACAGGGGCAAAGCTTCATCTTGTAAAGCCTCTCGGTTTCTCTGTCGAGGACAGATACTTGAAACGAGCGGGATTGGACTATTGGCATGAAGCTGATATAAAATATTATGAATATTTTGGGGAACTGCGTGAAAAATATAAAAACAATACTTTTTACTATGCTACAACAAAAGCGGTTAATGTTTATTCAGATATAAATTATCCCGAAGATTGTTTCATTGTTTTTGGTAAGGAAACTGCCGGGTTGCCTGAAGAATTGCTTTTTGATAATAAGGAGTATTGTATAAGAATTCCAATGAGGGAGGGCTTGCGTTCATTGAATCTCTCAAATTCCGTAGCGATTGTTGTTTATGAAGCGTTGCGACAAGATGGATTTTCAGGACTTAAGGACAAAGGAGCCCTTACAAAATATAATTGGTGATATTTATATAAGTTACGAAAAAGATTTTACATTAAAAATGCAGTTAATACGTCTGCATTTTACTATCAAATCTGAACTTTTCGCAACTTATGAATCAAGGTATATATTTTGCAATATAAAAAAGTATGTAAAATTTTTATTTCAAAATATATAATTGCTTCATAAAAATAAAACAATAAAAATAAAACAATATAATAAAGCAGGAGAGACCGCAGTATGATAAACAGGGATAGATTGGTAAAAGAATTTATTGAATTGATTAGTATTGATAGTTTGACTCTCAAAGAGAGAAATATGGCAGATACATTAAAGAATAAGCTCGAAGGCATGGGTTTAGAAGTCTATGAGGATGATGCTGGTAAAAAGGTTCGAGGAAACTGTGGAAATATAATCGGTTCAAAAAAGGGTAATAAAAATGCGCCAGGTATTCTTCTAATGGCTCATATGGATACTGTTGTTCCATGTATAGGTAAAAAGCCGCAAATTCACGGAAATATTATAAAGACAGACGGAACAACTATACTTGGCGGAGACGATGTAGCGGGCATTGTATGTATTCTTGAAGCTTTGAGGGTTATTGGGGAAGAAAATGAACAACATGGAGATATTCAGGTAGCGTTTACAATAGCAGAGGAAGGTGGTTTGCTTGGAGCAAAAAATCTTGATTATGGAAATATATCCGCAAAATATTGCTTTGTTTTAGATGACGGTGGAGAAATTGGCAGAGTTGCAGTTACTGCTCCTTCTCAGAATAAGCTTGATATAGTTGTTAAAGGTAAGGCTGCTCATGCCGGTGTCGAGCCAGAAAAAGGTATTAGCGCAATAAGTATAGCTGCTGACGCGATTTCCAAGATGAAACTTGGAAGAATAGATGAAGAAACAACCGCAAATATAGGTATAATTAGCGGAGGCAACGCGACTAATATTGTGTGTGACAGGGTTGAGTTAAAGGCAGAGGCAAGGAGCAGATGCCCAAAGAAACTGGAAGAGCAGACTTTACACATGAAACAGCGCTTTATGGACGCAGCAGATTCATGGAAGGGCCAGGTTGAGTTTCATGAGGAACTCGTGTATCCATCATTTAAAATCAATGAGACTGATGAGATTGTTTCCGTTCTGAAGAAAGCTGCTCAAAACGCTGGACTAAAGCTTGTTTTGGAGGCTACAGGAGGCGGCAGTGATACTAATATAGTAAACAGTAAAGGAATCCAGGCAGTCGATATCAGTGTTGGAATGGATAAGGTACACAGTGTTGAGGAACAGATAAAAATTGACGATCTTGTAAAAGCTGCAGGATTCCTAGTTGAAATAATTAAATCTGTTGAAAAATAATTGTTATTTTTTATTCTTGAATTAAGTTCATTTTGATATATAATAAATTATTACAAATTAAATTACGAGAACATAAACTATTATGAGGAGGATTGCATTATGATAAAAAAGATAGGAGTTCTAACAGGTGGTGGAGACTGTCCTGGGCTAAACGCGGTGTTGAGGGCGGTTGTAAAAACAGCTGTTTGTAGATATGGCTGGGAAGTTATAGGCTTTAAGGACGGCTACAGAGGCTTGGTTATGAATGACTATGTTAAATTCAAATCAGGTGATGTGTCGGGAATACTGGATAAAGGGGGCACAATTCTTGGCTCATCCAATAAAGACAACCCTTTTAGTTTCAGAATCGAAAAAGATGGAAAAGTTGAGTATAAGGACATGTCGGAGAGAGTTATAGATAATGTCAATATGCATGAAATCGATTGCATGGTCCTTATTGGAGGAGATGGCACATTAACTAGCGCAAGAGATTTTGCAAGAAAGGGAATGAAGGTAATTGGAGTTCCTAAAACAATTGATAACGACTTGTCTGCAACTGATACTACATTCGGATTTATGACTGCGGTTGATACTGCTACGGAAGCAATTGATAAACTTCATTCAACCGCTGAATCACACCATAGGGTTATGATTCTTGAGGTAATGGGAAGATATGCAGGATGGATTGCTCTTGAATCAGGTATAGCAGGCGGGGCAGATGTTATTCTTATTCCGGAAATTCCTTATGATATAAATAATATAACAAATAAATTAAAGGAAAGAGAACACGCAGGAAAATCCTTCAGTATTGTTGTTGTCGCTGAGGGAGCAAAGCCGAAAGATGGCGATGTGGTTGTAAGCAAGGTAGTTGAGAACAGCCCTGATCCCATAAGGTTAGGTGGTATAGGAAATAAACTTGCGGACGACTTGGAAAAGTTAACAGGACACGAGACAAGGGTAACTATTTTGGGACATTTACAAAGGGGCGGCAGGCCTGTTCCATTTGATAGAATATTATCAACAAGGTATGGCGTTGCGGCAGTAGAAATGCTTAATGAAGGCAAGTTTGGCATGATGGTTGGCCTGCAGGGGAATTCAATAAACGCTGTTTCATTAGAGGATGCTGTTGGTAAATTAAAGACTGTGGATCCTAATGGAGAACTCATCAGAATTGCTAAAAGTGTCGGAGTTGGATTTGGAGATTAGAATGGAGCTTAAATTTAAAGAGATTTCAATAAATGACAAGGATTATATTAATAGCTTTTTAAAGCTAAGCAATCCTGAAATTTCAGAATTAACATTTGCCAATATGTTTATGTGGCGAAATTTCTACAATTTTAGATTTGTAGAAATCAATGGATTATTATGTCTTATATCTATGCCTGAAAAAGCTAGACCATATGCCTTTATACCTATTGGTAATGTTAATAGCGGTAATTTTAGAGAAGCTTTGCAAATAATGAAGGAGTTCTTTCGGGAAAATAACTGGAGTTTAGTGTTTAACAGAGTGCCCGAAAGTTTTATTACTCTTTTTAATGAGAATTTTCAAAACGATATTGAAATAGAATATGATAACAACAACAGTGATTATGTATATTATTCTAAAGACCTGATAACGCTTTCAGGAAAAAAATACGACGGAAAAAGAAACCATATACATAAACTTAAAAAGCAATATGAATATTCTTATGAAAAGCTGGATTCTTCAAATATCCATGAATGCAAACGGATTATGGACGAATGGTGCGCTGAGAAGAATTGTGAAGAACATGGATCGAATTATTGTGAGAAAAAGGCAAATACAGAACTTCTTGATAACCTCGAAAAGATTGGTTGCAAGGGGGCTCTTATAAATGTTAACGGGAGATTTGAAGCGTTTACCATTGGTGAGATGTTAAACAATAACACTGCCGTAATCCATGTTGAAAAAGCCAACAGTAAAATTAATGGATTGTATACATTTGTTAATCAGCAGTTTTGTGAAAATGAATGGCACTCTGCAGAATATATAAATCGGGAGCAGGATTTAGGAATTGAAGGTATAAGAAGAGCAAAATTATCCTATCATCCTGCTAAAATAATTAAAAAATATTCTGTTATATTTAAGTAAGGTAATATAAAAAAACTTATATATTTTGCAATAAACATTTTACATTCATTTTTTATATTGCAAAATATATACCTTGATTCATAAGTTGCGAAAAGTTCAACTTTGATAGTAAAATTCAGGCGTATTAACTGCATTTTTAATGTAAAATCTTTTTCGTAACTTATATAGCAACTGGTCGTTTCAAAAACTTGATATAATGGGTTTTTATCATAGAAACTTGAACAAGGAATTTTTTGAAACGCCCTAAGTAAAATGACGAAAATACAGAGCATATTTAACAATCTTTTGTCATTGATAAGTTCATAAGACTAAATCAAATATAGATAGTTTACTTCGGATGAGTTTATACGATTGGCAAGATCTAGCAAATACATATCTTAAGGTAAACTATCTATAGATTTTTGCTTTCAAGCATAAATAAAAAGGCAATAATGTATAATTCTATATTGAAATCTGTTTTATTTGTATAAATTTCTAAATCCCCCCTCAGATAGTATTTATTTCTCTACTTAGACAAGTAAATAAGAAATTGCATATTTTTGCTGGAGTTGTTATAATAAAATGAGACTGGCTTTGCTTTTGCTGATATTTTGTAGTATTTAAATTATTGATTTTAATTGATCTATTATTTGTTGTAATATCTAAAGAAATACATAGGAGATTAGCATGATTTCAAATACTTTATTTGATGGACTTTTTAAGAGCAAACGTTTTTTAGAACTTTTTAATAAGAAGAATATATTACAACTTGGAAAAACTTTTATTATTGGTGTAGCAGCCGCAGGTTGTGATTTTTCGATATATCATTTTTTATATAAATATATGAATTTATCCGCAATATTATCTAGTGGCGCAAGTCAAATAGTAGGATTTTGGGTCAGTTTTCTGTTAAATAAATTCTGGACTTTCAAAATAAAAGAAGATTTCTTAAAACAGCTTTCATCATATACAATCTTATTCATATTTAACCTTTTATTTTCAACCTTAGCCCTTTATTTATTCGTAGATATTATGCATAAAGATAAAGATTTAACTAAGATTTTTACAATGGGAATTATTTTTATATGGAATTTTGTTGTATACAAAAAGCTAATTTATAAGGTAAAGGGAGTGCGAAATGAGTGACAAGTTGATTTCTATTGTAATCCCTGTATATAATGAAGAGAAGCAAATATATAAGAATATTGAAATAATATCGAAAATATTAACGAAAAATGGCATAAACCATGAGTTTATACTGGTTGATGACGGTTCTAGGGACAATACATGGAAGGAACTAAAAAGATTATCATTAAATTTAACCGGTGTGTATGCAGTAAAACTTAGCCGGAATTTTGGTAAAGAAGCGGCTTTGTGCGCAGGGCTTGAAAATGTGTCCGGCGATGCTTGTGTTGTCATGGACTCAGATCTTCAGCATCCACCTGAAAAAATACCTGAAATGTTCTCGTTGTGGTTGGATGAGGGGTTTGATATAGTTGAATGTGTTAAAACATCGAGAGGTAAGGAAAGTTTAACTTATAAACTAAGCTCATTATTATTCTACAGTATGCTAAAAAAGCTTTCAGGATTTGACTTTGGCGGAGCTTCGGATTTTAAATTGCTTGATAAAAAAGTAGTCGACGCATGGAAAGAAATGAGAGAGAGAAATACATTTTTTAGAGGAATGTCTACATGGGTAGGTTATAAGAAAACCCAAATTCCTTTTGTTGTAGCGGATCGGTTAGATGGGAATTCAAAGTGGTCACCGCTAAGGCTCATCAAGCTGGCTATTAACGCTATGACATCCTTCTCATCTCTTCCACTGTATATAGTTACTTTTTTAGGAGTATTGTTCTTATTAGGAGCCATACCTCTTGGTATTGAGTCTCTGTATATGTATTTTAAGGGACATGCTGTCAATGGTTTCACAACTGTAAATTTGCTGCTGCTGATAATCGGAAGTATACTTATGATTAGCCTTGGGATTATAGGTTCTTATATTGCGAAGATTTATGATGAGGTCAAGCAAAGACCAAGGTATCTTGTTTCAGAGAGACTAGATAGTAGAGTAAGAAACGCTTATAGCAAATTAAGTAATGATTAAGAATTAATAATACAAAATATTGTGAATTATTAATTTTTATAAAAATTTTTAAGGGGGAATTCTTTAATGATAGAAGTAGTTCAATTCGTTTTGGGCTTATTTCTAGGAAGTTTTTATCTTTTCCTTGGGGCCTTCGTTGCATATAATCTGCTAAAAAAGGTCATTCCAGGATTATTTCGGGTGACCAAAACAATAAGCCTTTTTGGAAAGTCCATAAGGCTTGATAATTGGATGGTTACTCTGCCTGCATCATTCTTAGTTGGTGTAATGCTGATTACATGGCTTACATATTTTGGGGCTTTGGCGTTAAACCATTTGGAAAAACCATTGCTTTTTGGAAATATAATATCAATGGGGATTTTTGGCTTAGCAGCATTATTTATTGTTATTAAAAACAAGGGAAGTTTTAAAGATTTCTTTAAAAAAGTATCCAGTCTTAGCTATGCGGATGTGAGAGCATTTACATCAAGAAATTCATGGGAATTAGGGTTTATATTGATTTCGTTCATAATTGTTACCTTTTTTATGTTTCTGACATTGCGTGTAAACGGTAACGTTATGACAATAGGGGGAACTGTTCATAGTGATTTTGGACCCCATATGTCGATGATAAGATCTTTTTCCGAGGGTTCAAATTTTCCAACGCAATATCCTCATTTCCCAGATGGACATGTAAGATATCACTTTTTATTTCAGTTTTTAGCAGGGAACCTTGAGTTTCTTGGAATGAGAATTGATTTTGCGTTTAATGTTCCAAGCATTCTTTCTCTGATATCATTTTTAATGCTTTTGTACTCTTTTGTTGTTATGGTTATGGGCGCGAAAGGCGTTGGTTTTATAACAGCGTTTTTATTCGCTTTCAGAAGCTCATTTGCTGATTTTACATTTATTACAGACAAGCTTAGAGGTAAAACATCGATAACTAATATATTGAAAACACTATGGGACAATGTATCAGGACACATAGGAAGATCTTCCCCGCAAGAAACATGGGGTCTATATGCCCAGAATGTTTACGTTAATCAAAGGCATCTTGCATTTTCATTAGGCATTATGGTTCTTATACTTATTGCGGTATTTCCTATGTTCAGAAGTATGCTCGGCGCGTTGAGGAAGGTAAAGTTTAATACTGATGAACAAATAAAAAGTATGAAAGCTGAAGTTGTAGAGAACTTACAGGGTGAAGAGCAAGAAAATTACTCAACGGAGATTCCGCAAACTTCCAACTTAAATAGTGATGTGAGTTATAACAAACTTTATTTCAGAAATTGGATTAAAGAATTTTTATTATCAAAAGACGCGTGGCTTCCTAAGGATATGAAAAGGTCAATTGCGATAGGCTTGATATTAGGGCTTATGACTTTCTGGAACGGCGCTGTTACTATTGCGACATTACCAATACTCTGTATTATTGCTATAATGTCCAAGAGGCGACTTGAGTTTCTGAATATTGCGGTGATAACAGTTTTACTTTCCATTATAGAACAGAACATATTTATGGGCGTAGGTCAGTCAGCTGTCAAACCAGAGCTGTATATAGGATTCTTAGCCAATATACCTCCTGATATTATGTCCAGTTTCTATCAATACAGAGATGCGCATAATTATATAGAACTTATTCGCGTTATTTTTAAAATGGCGCCGTCAGTTATTCAGTATTTTATAGAATTGTTAGGCATCATGCCGTACCTTATGATTATTGCTGTATTCAGTATTCCTAAGGGATTTGCTCGGTGGATATCCCTTACTATTATAACAATACTCATTGGCTGCTCAATTTTAGTATTCCCTGATGTTGATAATGTATTCAAAGGATTTACTATTATACTCATGGTTGTTACTTTATTGATAGCCAACACCGTTATGGACCACCCCGTTACGCCAAAAGGGGGCAGATGGCTTGCTCTAGCTTTCTTGACGCCATGGCTGATAGCTACAACCCTTAAACTGAGCCCTGATGTGCCGGTTAATCATAAATATATAATGATTACTTCAATATTATTTGATATTATTATGGCAAACTTTTTATACAGGATGTTTATTAAAAAAGGCGTGTTCTTAAAAGCGATTGTTTGCCTGCTGGTGTTCACCCTTACATTTACAGGGTTTATTGATCTCAAAACACTTTTTAATATGAATTATTATCAGAATGTTAAATATATGGTAGATGACCCAATAACAAAATGGGTTAAAGAGTCGACAAATCCTAAAGCTGTATTCCTGACAACAGCTGATGTATTAGATCCGGTTCTGCTTGCAGGAAGACCCGTATTCTATGGACATCCATACTATGCTTGGAGCGCTGGATATGATACTAACAGCAGAGAAAATATATTGAAGACTATTTATTCATGCAAAGATGCGCAAGAGCTTAGGAAGCTAGTTAAAGACAACAACATATCTTATATACTTGTTGATGACGGATTCAGAAATGACGAGAACGCTAAACAACTCAGCGAACAATTCATAAGCTCAGTATTTAAGAAGGTTTGGGAAACCGCGGAAAATAATACAGCCGTCTATAAAGTAGAATAAGTTTGAGGGGGATAAAAAATGGCAACTGCAAAAAGCCAAAATAAAGAAGGTAGTAAAGAAAAAAAACCGCAATTAGAAAAAAAGCAAAACAATAATAGCGTCATAAAAAGATTTTTCTCAAATGAAATGAAAATTCCATTACTAATACTGATTGTGATTTTAGTAATTGTTACTGTCGTCAGGATGCTGTTTAACTATCTGCCCTGTTATAAAATTGATATGGGTGGTTATAGGTATTGGGCAGGTTTTCTTGCTGATCCGATGCATAGCTTCAAGGAATTTTATAGAAATACTCACTGTGTTTACGGACCCTTTTATATGTATTTCTTATACATAACAGGTAAGTTATTTAATTCCACAGAGTTTTTTGTAAAGTTTTGGTCAGTGTTATCCGATGTAGCTGGTGGAGTGTTAATTTATTTTATCAGCAAAAAGTATAAAAAACAAAACATAGGTTTATTGTTAGGTATTTTATATGCTTTTAACCCTGCAATGATTTTTAATTCATCTGTCTGGGGGCAGTTTGATTCCTTTACGGCAACTTTATTATTAGCTGTTGTATATCTTTTTAATCAGAAAAAAACAATGTGGGCAGTATTTGCTTACGCGGTAGCCGCGTTGACTAAGCCCCAAAGTATTGCGATATTTCCTATGGTTGTGGTGCTATACTTCAAGGACTTTCCATGGAAGAAGTTTGCAGAGTTCAAATTGAGCAGGGAAAGGGCTCTACTTAAATCCGCAATACTTGAAACTATTAAGAAGCTTGTACTCACAACTGCTGGTTGCATGCTGATATACTTTATTTTGGTATTTCCGTTTTATAAAGAAACTTCGTTTTATTTCTTGAAGGAAATGGAGGTATACGGAAATACTCAAACTGCGTCCAATCTCGCCCAAAAGGTGGATTTCAAATCTTCAGAGGATGAATCGAGCTCAAATATTGCAGGTTATGCTTCTGATATGGATACCAACACAGCCTGGTCTTCGGGACATTCATCTAAGCAATGGATATATGCGGATCTGGGAAAAGAGACGGATATAAACAAAGTTACGCTTAAGTGGGGATGGGAGTATGCAAAAAAATATGATATTTTAGTCTCAGATGATTCAGTCAAATGGAAAGTGGTTCATAGCGAAGCTAATGGGGGAAGTAAAGAGGATTACGGCGGCAAGCTCGATGAGGTAAACTTTGAACCGGTTAAAGCAAGATATGTTAAGTTGGAGTGCAAGAATAGGCCATTTCCATATGGTTTGTTTGACATAAATGAAAATACATCTTCAATAACTAAAGCAGCATATAAGTTTACTGACTTTTATTTTTGGCTGGTTCACCAATATTCCACTAGTTTGAACGATTATCCATATGCAACTGCTAATGGCTATAACTTCTGGATGGTGCAAAACAGACAGACATCATCTGACAAGGAGCCATTTTTGCTTGGTTTGAACTGCCTGGTTTGGGGATATGTATTGTGGGGAGTTGTATCGCTGTTCGCGATTGCGTTATTAATAAAAAAGAAAAAAAGCGCCATGGCTCTTTACTATTCAGGATATTTTCTTACTTCCGGTATATTTGTGTTTGCAACCAAAATGCATGAGAGATATCTTCTGCCTGCTATAGTTTTTGCGACTATCTGCATTTTGTGGGACAAGAGAATGATAATACCTTCAGTAATCTTGAGCGCATGTTGTCTGGTTAATCAGTGGCAAGTATATTTGAGAGGAAATGAAGACAGACCATGGATGGAGCCTAATAATAAATTAGCCATGTTTATTGCATGGGTAACATTAATAGTAATGTTAGCTTCAGTTGTTTACACAATATGGCTTACTATTAAGCCTTCAAAAAATGAAAACTTAAAAGTAAAAAGAGTAGCAAGATAAAATTTTAAGGAATGATATAATGAAAAAGATTAAAAACCTGATCGGAATTCTCATAAGTATCGCTCTATTATATTGGCTATTTAGAAAAGTTGAATTTAAAAAGCTCGGAGATACTTTATTGCATATTAACTACTTCCTCATAATACCTGCGGTTTTGCTGCAGATAACCAGCTATTGGATGAGAAGCCTTAGGTGGTCTGCAATGCTTGGAAGTATCAAAAAAATAAAGACCTCACGGTTGTTTCCGATAATATGTATCAACTACATGGCTAACTCGGTATTGCCGTTGAGGGGTGGAGATTTAGTCAGGGCGTATCTTATCGGACGTAATGATGACATCAGCAAAACAGCTGCTTTATCGACCGTTATAGTCGAGAAGATATATGATGGAATAACTTTGCTTTTGTTTATGGGGGCTATTTCCTTAGTATATCCATTTCCACCAAAAATAAAAAGTCTTGGATTAGCGGCAACAGCAATTTTTGTTGGAGCGTTATTATTTACAATTTTTATTGTTTTGTTTAAAGAAACAGCATTAAAGCTGGTTAAAATGTTAACTAAATTTCTTCCAGAGAAATTTAGCATAAAAATTATTAAGATATTTGAGAAACTGATTGAGGGATTTGATGTTATAAAAGATAAAAAAAGCCTGTTGCCTGTTACATTATACTCCATAATTATATGGGCTTTAGAGGGAAGTCTTGTGTTTACAATATCGCTGGCTTTTGGACTAGATAACGTGTTTTATTTATCAGTTTTTACACTTGTAGTTACCAATTTTGGAATTATGATTCCTTCAGCTCCTGGAAACTTAGGAACTTTTGAAGGCGCGTGCAATACCGCGTTAAGCGTGTTTAAAGTTGCTGACAGTACTGCTATAGGATTTGCTTTAGTTTATAGAGTATTTTTATATATACCTGTAACAACCTTAGGTTTTATTTTTCTCCTAAAAGAAGGGTTATCTTTGTCTGCTGTAACTTCTTTAGGTAAAAAAAAGATTGAAAGTTAGCTTATATTAAATAAATTAATCTTTTACATTTATCAAACGCGAAATAGCGTTAAACCATTTGTTATTCTGCTCTACTAAATGTAAGATTAATAAAGATTTTAATATAGTTAAAGATTTTATGTTAAAGATTTATTAAAATAACTTTATTACGGAGGCCAAAATGAAAATTGCTGTTATTGGCGGTGGGGTAGCCGGATTATCAACTGCGTATTATATCCAGAAGAATATAAAAGCGGATGTGGATATATACGAAAAATCCTCGGATATTGGAGGACTAGCTGGAGTATTTGAGCTTGAGGGAAAATTACTCGAGAAGTATTATCATCATGTTTTTACCCATGATAAATATCTTATGGAATTAATAAGAGAAATAAAAATGGAAGATATGTTGATATGGAAGAAAACAAAAATGGGTTATTATTGCAACGGGGTATCATATCCATTTGCGTCACCCCTCGATATATTGAGATTTAAACCCTTGAGCTTCTTTAATAGATTAAGATTGGGAGCTTCTTCCTTCCTTATTTCGAAATATAAATACAGTGACGAACTTGAAAACATTACTGCAGAAGAATTTCTTATAAGGTATGCTGGAAAAGAAGGCTGGGAAAAATTCTGGAAACCCATGATGAAAATAAAGTTTGGAGATAACTATAACAGAATTCCCGCTGTATGGATATGGGAAAGAATTGTCCAGAGAGTAAGATCAAGAACGGGTGGTGGTAAAGATGAAGTTCTTGGTTATATGGAAGGCAGCTTTTATACCCTTCTTAAAAAGTTTGTAGACATTGTTGAAAAAAACGGCGCTAAACTATATCTTAATTCAGGGTTGGACGAAATAATTGTTGAAGGTGGCGTTTGTAAAGGAATCATCGTAAATAACGAAAAGAAGCTCTATGATTATGTGGTGTTCACTCCTGCTCTTCAGCATTTTGTTGATGTTTGCAAAAATGCTCCTGAAGATTATATTAAACCATTAAGAGTTGTTAAATATGACTGCTCAATGATTATGGTAATGATTCTAAAGGAGAAGCTAAGCGATTTTTACTGGCTTAATGTAAGCGACGATGAAATTCCTTTCGGAGGGCTGATAGAACATACCAATTTTATCCCAAAAGAAGTGTATGGCGGAAAAGTTATTTTATATTTTTCAAAGTATTTAAATGTTAATAGCAAATATTTAAGCATGACGGAAGATGAGGTGAAAAATATTTATGTTGAGCACCTTAGGAAGATTTATCCTGATTTTAAAGAAGATTTAATAGAAAAGTGCTATATATTTAAAGACAGGTATGCTCAACCTATATGGCCCATGAATTATTCCAAAATAAAGCCGGCTTACAAAACGCCAATTAAAAATCTATATATGGCAAATACTTCTCAAATTTATCCAAACGACAGAGGTATAAATTTTAGCATAAAACTTGGAAAAGAAGTTGTCGAGACCATGGTTAAAGATATATCCTCAAAATAGAAATAATTTTAATTTATAAATTACAATGAAATTATTAAAGGAGGCATTTTTAATGTTAAAAAAGTTATTAATTTTAACAGCTATCATTTCAACAGCTTTAATTATTTCTGTGTCAATGATAACTTATGGTGATGGTGGAAATATTGTTAAGAATTCAGGGTTTGAGGAAGTTAATGGAGACATTCCAACTGGTTGGGCTCCTGAAGCATTCGATAAGTCCGCGGATGCTTACAAAATCTCGGCGGTAGATGGAAAAGGTATTAACAATTCTAAGTGTCTGGTAATAACAAACAGCAAAACAAATGACTCAAAGGTCTTTCAAGAGTTAAAAGTAGAACCTAATAAGGTTTATAAAATAAGCTGTTATATCAAGACAGAGAATATTCTAAACAAAGCTGGAGCCGCAAATATTACCGTATTAAACGGTAAGGGAGTATATACATCAGTAGAATACTCCGATACAAAAAATGATTGGAAAGAGTTATCATTTATGATAAAAACCACTGACAGCGACAGTTTAAAACTTGGCTGTAGGTTAGGCGGCTTCGGGACTACTAACGAAGGCACCGCATACTTTGATAATGTATCGGTGGAGCTTGTAGGCGAAGCCCCAGCTGGGACAAAAGTAATGGATTTCTTCATTCCGAACACTTCTTCCGGAAGTCAGACAAGCAGTAACGGCAGCCAAACAGGAAGCTCAGGAAGCGGCAAGATAATACTTATCGTTCTAGCTGTTGTAGTAATAGGCGGATTTATTATATTTATAGAAACCAAGTTTTCCAAAAAGGCAAAAACAGATAATGGAAACGAAAGCGTCGAAGTTAAAAAGGTTATCGAAAATAAAAAAGATAATTCAGATGAAGAAGAATTTAATGAAGAGGATTATGATGAGTAATCTATATATTTTGCAATAAACATTTTACATCCATTTTTTTATATTGCAAAATATATACCTTGATTCATAAGTTGCGAAAAGTTCAGCTTTGATAGTAAAATGCATACGTATTAACTGCATTTCTAATGTAAAATCTTTTTCGCAACTTATATATATAATTAAAAGATTATGGAGGAAGATTAAAGTGAAAAAGTTAATTATGATAATGGTTACAATATTATTGTTTTGCTTTATGTGTATAGCTGGATACGCAGAAGGCAACATGCTGGCAAATCCTTCATTTGAAGATGTTACAGGGGACAACCCAAAGGGCTGGGAACCTTGGTCTTACGCAAGCGGCTCAACCTTTAAAGTTGAGGATGGTAATGGACATACAGGTAAAAAATTTGTATCAATAACCAGTCAATCTGAAAATGACGCCAGATATAAGCAAACCGTTTCGGTTAAGGAGAATTCTATATACAAATTATCATGTTGGGCGAGGACTGAGAATGTAGGTCAGCAAAAAGCCGGAGCGATTATTTCTATCCTTGATTATGTGTTTTCATCAAAGGATTTAAAAGGAACAAATGACAAGTGGCAATATGAAGAAATGTACGCGAAAATTGGACCTGATATCAGTTCTGTGGTTGTAACCGTAAGTTTGGGTGGACACGGCAATATGAACACTGGAAAAGCGTATTTTGACGATGTTTCTATGGAGGAAGTTACAAGTGTTCCAAGTGGTGTAGAGGTGGCAACAATTTCAAAAAAGCAGCCAGCAGATAACAGTTCTACATCAGGCGACAATAAATCAAACGGTTCAGGCGCTTTGATTATAGTTATCATTGTTGTATTGATCGTTATTGGTATATCAGTATATATAGTCATTGTTTCAAAAAAATCCAAAAAAAGAAATACTGATTCAGACGATAATCAGGATGAAGAAGCATATGATGATTCTGATGATAGCAGCGACAATGATGATTTTGATGACTATGAATAAATATAATGACAAATATTCAAAGTTAATTTGCCAATTCAAAATCTATTTCGAGATATATGTTGCAGTTTAAAAGATTTTATTCTTAAGAAATCTTAGAGGGGGTAGTTAGATGTCGGAGTCTGTAATATATTCTGTTGTAGTTCCGGTATATAATGAAGAACAAGTTGTTCTTGAAAGCTATAAAAGGCTTAAGAAGGTTATGGATTCGGTGAATGAATCCTATGAAATTATTTTTGTAAATGATGGAAGTCGCGATAAAACAGCTTTCATTGTGAACGAAATATGCGAGAAGGATAAAAATATTAAGTTTTTAGATTTCTCAAGAAATTTTGGGCACCAGCTGGCTATAACGGCAGGTATGGATTATACGGAAGGCGAGGCTATAATTGTTATAGACGCTGATCTTCAGGACCCGCCTGAAGTTATCCCTAAAATGATCGAAAAGTGGAAAGAAGGATATGAAGTAGTATATGGAAAGAGAGCTGAGAGGAAAGGCGACACTTTCTTTAAAAAGTTTACAGCTGCAGTCTTTTACAGGCTATTAAGGAAGATGACAGATGTTGATATTCCTGTTGACACCGGAGATTTCAGGCTAATTGACAGAAAGGTTTGTATTGCGCTTGCCAACGCTAATGAAAGAAGTAGGTATATAAGAGGACTAATAAGCTGGTTAGGGTTTAAGCAAATAGGAGTTGAGTTTAGCAGGGACAAGCGTTTTGCCGGCGAGACAAAATATCCTCTTAAGAAAATGATCAAATTTGCATTTGACGCAATTACGTCTTTCTCTTATAAGCCGCTAAAAATAGCAACATATGCCGGAACTATTATTTCAATAACAGGATTTATCTATTTGCTTGTAATTATTTTTCAGGCTATATTCACAAAGAATACACAACCAGGTTGGGCTTCTCTAATGGCAATTACCATCGTTTTCAATGGCATCGTTCTGTTGATCTTAGGAATAATAGGAGAGTATATAGGCAGAATTTACGATGAAGCAAAGGGAAGACCTTTATATATTGTTAGACAGACTAAAAATATCTCCAAAGATAAAAAAGGACTTAGAGGTTGGTAAAAAAGGCAGTAAAATAAAGGCGTTTGTGTCTAATATTTAGATTAAATTAAAAAACAAACTAAAATTATTATAACAAAGCTAAAAATCACTCAATTTATTTTAATTGAGTGATTTTTGCTTTATTATGGATGGGTTTTGAATAATGATAAGTTTTTACTGAAACGGTATAATTCTAATATACATCATGCCCTTAAATTGAGTTTTAAGGCAACTTAACAATACGGTATGCTATTTTATGTTCAATAATTGGTTGAACCGTATTTGGGCCAATATTTGATGTATAACGCAATGAATGCTATTAAAAGCCTTGCCATTGTTTTTAACTCAAAAAATCCGATGGCGTATATTTCTAAAAAACAAAAGCCCTTGATATTCAAGGGCTTTTGAGAACTTATAGTGGAGGGAGATGGATTCGAACCATCGAAGTCATCGACAACAGATTTACAGTCTGCCCCCTTTGGCCACTCGGGAACCCCTCCTTATGGAGCTGGTGGACGGAATCGACCCCCCGACCTGCTGATTACAAGTCAGCTGCTCTACCTGCTGAGCTACACCAGCATATTTAGTTTTTAATGGCGACCCGGAAGGGGCTCGAACCCTCGACCTCCAGCGTGACAGGCTGGCATTCTAACCAACTGAACTACCGGGCCGTATATTGGAAGCTGATAATAAACCAGCTTCTAGTTGATGACCCATAGGGGATTCGAACCCCTGTTACCGCCGTGAAAGGGCGGTGTCTTAGGCCACTTGACCAATGGGCCATGTTCACCACTTACTCGCTGTTTCAACCAGCGAATTATATTGTAACCAGAAGAGTGAAAAAAGTCAATTACTTATTTAATTTTTTTATTTAATTTTTTTTAAATTATTTGTTAATATAGCTTAATATATTAATTCAATCAAATTTATTATGGCAAATGCCACGTAATGCCTGTATAATGATATGGATATTAATAAAGAGACAAGGAGTGAAGTAAATGCTTTCAAATTTAGATATTAGAAAGATTATTCCTCACAGGTTTCCCTTCCTGTTGGTTGATAAAGTTGTTGAATTTGAACCCGGTAAAAGCGCGGTAGGCATAAAAAACGTAACTGCAAACGAGCCTTTCTTTCAGGGACACTTCCCTGAATACCCCATAATGCCCGGTGTACTTATAGTTGAAGCACTAGCTCAAACAGCAGGAATCGCAGCATCAAACGGTACTGATAAAGATGCCGCAAGAAAGCTCGGATTGTTCGCTTCCATTGAATCAATGAAGTTTAAGAATCCTGTCCTTCCTGGTGATACGCTAAGGCTTGAGGCAGAAATACTTTCAAACAGAATGAATGTTGTAAAGGCAAAGGTTAAAGCTACAGTAGATGGCAACGTAGCAGCAGAAGGAGAAATAAAATTCGCTATGGCTGACCCGTCAAAGTTGTTATAGACCAACTTAAGCAACAAGGAACGGCGCATGTGCCGTTCCTTGTATTATATATAGTGAATTTGTTCAAATATATGGAACGCAATAAAAGTCTTACATTGTGAGGAGCAAAATATCCAAAGCTTCAGGGATTTTTGCGAAGGCAGAATGTAATAGACTTTTTGTGTTACATATAGTATTTAAAAAATTATAAACCAAAACTCTATCTTTCAAGAAACCTTGACCTATGGTACAAGCATTCATAAATTATTCTGTCAATCTCATCCCTTACAACGCAAGCATCATTTTCAGGTAAGTCTCTCAGTTCAATCCCTGTAAGTTCATCAATAAGGCTGTCTACCTTTTTAATAAAATTATCCTTACCCATCACACATTTCCCTCTCCTTCATAATTGTATCCATT
>JAUZPS010000599.1 GCA_030705945.1 Bacillota bacterium | reverse complement strand
CGAACCCCGGACCAACCGGTTATGAGCCGGTTGCTCTAACCAACTGAGCTAAAGGCCCGTTTGGCTCCTCAAGTAGGACTCGAACCTACGACCCTGCGGTTAACAGCCGCATGCTCTACCAACTGAGCTATTGAGGAATATTTTATCGTCATCTCTCAGACACGAATTATATTATACTGTCGAATTAGCCTTTGGTCAAGAGTATTTATTCTCATAGTTTAAGTTTATTTAAGTTTATAGCAATATTGCGTTAATATTCATTAATTTTCTATCTATTTCTCATTATTTCTTATCTTTTGTTTTTAGCTGTATACCTTGGGCAGATTTAGAGCTCTAAAATTAGATTTATACTAATAGTTATTTTGCTCTGAAAATTTTAAATTATATAAAAAGCAATTAATCTTTTACATTTGCCTATCGCAAAATAACGTTAAAGCGTTCGTTATTTTGCTCCGTCAAATGTAAGATTAATAGCGCTTTTTATATAGGTAGTATCAAAAAATAAACTGGTCAACTGGGAGTTTCAAAAACTTGATATAATGGGTTTGCATCATACAAAACTTGAACAAGGAATTTTTTGAAACTCCCTTAGCTTATTGTTCTACTGAATCTTTTCTGTACTTCAGAATCATTTCTCTTAACTTTGTTGCATGTGTTCCTTCATCTTCGGCGAACTGCTTAAATACATCCTTAATATTTTTTTCCTCTATCCTTTTTGAATACATTTCATAATCTCTGACCAACTCTTTTGAGTTTTCCCATGCTCGTATCAACCTATCATAAGTAGTTAATTCAACTTCATTAATGTTTTCATTATTAGTGTCCATTTTAGTACTTCTCCTTTCTTTTGATATTTTATATTTTACCGAGTAAATCTTTAACTATTCCTACTTTTAAAAAATAATCTATATATTTTGCAATAAACATTTTTTTTGATACTGCCTAAAAGAATATATATTATTGTTTGCAACAATAAAAGCAATGAACCTCGTAATTATTTAGGATTAATTTATCAACATCATTATCCGATATATGTTTATATGTTTGGTTCTCCATCAAACTTTATTTGAAAGGGTGCAGGTATGTCAAAACGTATAAATATTGGCATTATAACAAAATACACAGGTAATTGTTATCATGGCGCCTTACTTCAAGCCATACATCAAGCAGTTGCCAAAAATAACGTTAATATAACGATAATAAATACTTTCATGATTTATAGGTTCTGTCAGGAAAAAGAACAGGATTCTTCATATTATAAAATTGCTTTAAATCATATTGATGGTTGGATTATACTTTCTGAAGGAGCTAGCAGCCATTTTATCGAAATGCTGCAGAAAACGGGCAAGCCTATAATTACAATTGGTTTTTTTCATCAAGGAATTGAATGTAGTTATGTATTAGAAGATAGCATGTTGAACGCCCAGTTGGCTACTGAACATTTAATAAAACATGGTCATAAGGATATTGTTTTTATAGGTTGCTCTTTTTTATTCGATATGATGGAAAGATTCGAAGGTTATAAGCGAGCTCTTTTTAAAAATGGAATTTTGTTTAACCCCAGTCTGTTTATAAATGCAAATACTACTATGGCTGAGTCCAGCAAAAGTTTAATTCAGGAAGAAATAAAAAAAGGGTCCAAATTTACAGCTATTTTTGCCGCAAACGATTTTCTTGCGATTGGGGCTATGGAAGCCATAAAGGAAGCAGGGCTCAAGATACCTGATGATGTGGCGGTAATAGGATATGATGATACTTCTTACGCAAAAAGCAGTAATCCCGCTCTTACAAGCGTACGACAGGATTTAACAGGTATGGGAACTCAAGCAGTTGAGTTTTTGATCAAAGCAATAAACAATAAAAACATTTCCAAAGAACAAATTCTTGTAAAATCGGATCTTATTTTGAGAAAATCTTGCGGCTGCAAATTAAAAACTGACGTTGATAATGAAATGTACAAAGTTAATGTGAATTTTAAGGATACAATGGTTGGATATCTCGAAGATGAAATCGGCAGAACATATAGTGTAGCTTCAGAAATGTTGACAATTGATTTAAGCCATATAAAAAAACTTATGCCTCTTATCGTCGATAGTAACTCAATTCAATGTATAGGATTCTGGGATAGTCGGGCGGGTATGGAAAGCGATTCATTTATACAATATATAACTGACGCAAAATCCCAAATAATCTCAGCGCCCAATGCACCTTGCCCCATTGAAGATTTTCCCCCTCAAGAGTTCTTATCAAATCTAAATAATTTTAATTGTGATAATGTTTTATGGCTATTACCAATAACAACATCATCACGTGATTGGTGCATTATCTCTTATATCAGTCCTATGAAAGTAAACAGCTTATTTGCCTTTGACAGTTCTATTATTTTATACAATTTGCTCGGTATCTTTTTGGAACATGAAATGGCGGATACTGAAAAAATGGCTTCTATTGGAAGGCTTGTAACAGGTGTCGCTCATGAAATAAATACTCCAATCGGGGTCAGCGTTACTGCTGCTTCATATATTCATCAGAGTTCCATTAAAATGATGGAATTATTCAAAACCGGTAAGATCAAGCGCTCTGAAATGTTAAGATACTTAGAGCTCAGCGCGGAATCTTCAGAACTTCTGCTCTCAAGCTTAAACAAAGCTTCCGATTTAGTTAATACCTTTAAGCAAATAGCCGTTGAACAGCCCAATGTTGAAAAGATAAGGTTTAATGTAAAAGAGTATCTTACCAAAGCAGTATTTACTTTAATCAGCAGATATGAAAAAAATAGGCTTGTTGTCTATATAGATTGTCCTGATGATTTAGAAATTAACAACTACTTAAACGGATTATACCAAATTTTTAGTAATTTAATAAACAACTCTTTTTTGCACGCTTATAATGAAGATGAAAGCGGAGCTATATCAATAAAAGTATTCAAAGATGGTAATGCAATGAAAATAATCTATGCTGATAATGGCAAAGGCATAAGCAAAAATGATTTAAACAAGATCTTTGATCCGTTTTACACCACAAAAAGGGGTTCCGG
>JAUZPS010000598.1 GCA_030705945.1 Bacillota bacterium | reverse complement strand
TTGTAGCAATATAGATCCTTGAGTATTCTTTCTTCAATCCCAGAGAAAGTAAGCATTGTACTGTTACTATATTCCCAAACAGCACCATTAAAGGCGTAAAGGCCAATATCCTAAGAACCGGAACGGATTGATCATAACCTTTTCCGAGAAACATTCTGACAATAAAGTCAGATTTCACTATTATCATAAGAGACACAATAAATCCCGCCACGCCAAAAATTATAAGTTCTTTTTTTATGAATCCAAGAGCCTTTTGCCATGATTCCTGAGCAAGCTTGTTAACATGTGGATATACTGTCTGAAACACTGGGGTAACCAGTCCCTGCACAGCTACTCTTATTTTATCAGCTCCAGCATAATATCCAGCCATAGCCTTACCTGTGAAAAGTCCTAACAACAAAGTAGTAGACGAAGTGTATAGCACTATACTTATTGAAGAAATAAAAACATACCAACCCTCAATCATCTGTGACTTAATATTCTTTAAAGACGGTATATGAATTCGTATTCCGAATTTCCATAAAACCAAGATTAAGCTCACCATACCTATCGCAACTGCTGACAGACTGTTTAAAGTCACATAAATGATTAGATCGCCCTTATTTTTGACAAGTATAAAAATTAGGATTGTAACAATTCCTCTGCTGAATATATTCAGATAGGTAATATATTTCATTCTCTCAATGCCCTGAAAAAACCATATAGGGAACAATACATTTCCGATCACCGTTCCATAGGATACCAGATATACAAGAAAGTCAGCTTTAAACATACCAACATTTAATATTATAACCAGCATTATAAAAAATCCAATTATACACAATACTGATTTAACCAGCATTACCGAGCTGAAAATCTCCGACACCTTTTCCTTGTGGTCTCTATTAATTGATATTTCTTTTGTAGCGGAAAGATTAAATCCATAGTCGGTAAATATGCTGAAGTATGTCATAAAGGCTGCTGCTATTCCCACAAGCCCAAAATTTTCCGCTCCTAACACTCTAGTAATATATGGTATGGTAATCAGAGGCAAAATATAATTTAGCCCCTGAACCACGGAAAGTGATATAAAATTCTTAATCAATCTCTTGGCGTCTTCAGACTGCGTTTTTCTTCTTAATGCAGCAATCATGTTAAACACCATATTATAAGCTGCCAAGATTTTTATCTTTTTCCGAAAGCAATATCTGGTCTATACCATCAAGCGGCCACTCAATCCCTAAAACAGGGTCATTCCATATTATACCGCTTTCATCTTCCGGATGGTAAAAATCAGTGCATTTATAAGTAAACTCCGCCTCATCTGAAAGAACTAAAAATCCATGAGCAAACCCTGGCGGTACATAAAACTGTTTTTTATTATCGCCTGACAATGTAACTCCATACCATTTCTTGTAGGTTGGCGAATCTTTTCTCATATCAACTCCAACATCAAATACTTCCCCTGAAATTACCCTTACAAGCTTTCCCTGAGGATAGTTAACCTGAAAATGGAGACCTCTTAAAACTCCTTTACTTGATTTGGATTGATTATCCTGTACGAAAACCATATCCAAACCGGCTTCTTTAAAATCGTTGTAATTGTAAGTTTCCATAAAATAACCTCTGTTATCGCCAAAAACCTTAGGTTCAATAACAAACAGATCTTTTATTCCAGTCTCTATAAAATTAAACTTACCCAAAATATCACTCATCCTTTTCATTCATACTTCTATAAAAGTTTATATTTTTTCATACATGCTGCTATAGTAATTCTGATAATCTCCTGAAGTAACATTTTCCATCCAGTTCTTATTATCAAGGTACCATTTTATTGTCTTCTTGATTCCGATTTCAAAGGATGTTGCAGGATACCATCCCAGTTCTCTTTTAATCTTTTCCGGATCAATACCATATCTTCTATCGTGCCCTTTCCTATCTTCTACATACTTTATTAAGGTATCATTTATGGAACTGTCTACATTTTCTCCAAGATAACCTATTATAGTTTTAACAATATAAATATTCTCTCTTTCATTATGGCCTCCCACATTATAAACTTCCCCGGGATTTCCCTTATGAAGCACAACATCTATAGCGCTGCAATGGTCTTCCACGTACAGCCAATCTCTGATATTCTTGCCGTCGCCGTATACAGGCAGATGCTTTTTATTTAACGCATTGTTAATAATCAATGGGATAAGCTTTTCCGTAAATTGATACGGTCCGTAATTGTTACTGCATCTAGTAATATTTACAGGCATCTTATAGGTATCCGCATATGCTTTGACAATGAGGTCTCCTCCTGTCTTACTTGCAGAGTACGGGCTGTGAGGATCAAGTGGAGTGGTTTCCATAAAATATCCGGTTTCCCCCAGTGAACCATAAACCTCATCTGTGGATACTTGTAGATACTTTACTCCTTCTTTGAATTCGCCGTTCTTCTCCCAATATTTCTTTGCAATGTTTAATAAATTTGAAGTTCCAAGAACATTAGTCTTAACAAATATTTCCGGATCAGTTATGCTTCTATCTACATGACTTTCTGCCGCAAAGTTTATCACATAGGAAATATCATGCTTCTGAAACAAGCTGTCAACCAATTCACTGTCACATATATCACCTTGGACAAACAAATAATTTTCATTATCCTGAACGCTTCTAAGATTTTCCAAATTACCCGCATATGTCAATTTATCAAGGTTAATAATTTTATATTCATTATATTTATTGAGCATGTAAATTATGAAATTACTTCCGATAAATCCGGCCCCGCCGGTAACTATCATGGTTTTCATTGTTTTCCTCCTGTTTAACCATTAGAATGTTAAAGATTGATCTCAACGCCGTCCACAAGTTTGCTCGCAAACGCCAGGCTTTCAAAAGTTCCCGCGTCTGTCCACCAGCCCTTAAGAACGTCGCTTGTCATATTTCCCTTTCTGATATATTCGTTATTAACATCTGTAATTTCAAGCTCGCCTCTGCCGGACGGCTTTAATGTTTTAATTATTTCAAATACGCTGCTGTCATACATATAAATTCCTGTAACACTGAAGTTGG
>JAUZPS010000597.1 GCA_030705945.1 Bacillota bacterium | reverse complement strand
CTTTATATGCTGCAAATAATTAAGGAGGCAGATGAGCAAAAGAGTTTGACTGGGGAAACAAGACGAAATGTGTTGGTATCTATCGTCCATCATTTTAAAAAATATATTATAACTTTGCTGAAAGTGTATTAGCAATAGTTCTAGAAAGGTATACTGACTTTTCTCCATATATTGAAATTGTCTTATCAAGGTATGAAATTACAAACGGGTTCAAATTACCCATTCCATTTTTTGTATAAGTTAAGTTGTCTGCAATATAGATGCAGCTGTGAATCAACTCATTGTTTTTATCAAAAATGCATATAATATCCCCAAACTTCAATTGTGAATCCCTTTTTAGCGGTTTTGAAATCTCATTAATAAATATAGTTAGGTCCGGAAGATCGTAATATCTTTCATCAGCGCTGTTATTAAAGAAATTTATAGTGGTCCAATGACAATCTTTATAATCTGTTTCGTATTCATAAGCTCCACAATAGGTATTGACTCTTTTTTGCGGAATTGAAGGCAAAAGCTCATCAATATTGATTTCCCCGCCACCCGGCTTATTGCTTAACTCATCTAATATGGATTCAATATTTGATATTCGCCCTAGAGAGCCCCAATATTTTGCGATATCACTAACATTTTGACCTTCATTAATTTGGAGCATAATATCCATTGACTTAGTTCGGTATGCAATTTTTAAAAATTTAATTCGCTCACTTTCACTCAAATATGGAAGTATCAAATGAACATCGCTAATATAGCTTATTCCATTTGCGACATAAGTTAAAGAAATTAATTTATCTTTAACTTCATTAGTTAAGCCGCTATTATAAAACCATTCTTCGGCAGTATCTGATTCGAAATATAATGGTTGAGAATACATTGGGTTGTCACTATAATTACCAATCATAGGGTAAAGTTTTGCTCTTATTTCGGGCGCCAAATTCCAGAAGAACGAATCCCCTGGTGTTGTTATATATTCCTTGCCGTTTGACGCTACTGATGTATTTAACAGTAATTGATTACATTTTCCATTATCAAGCCCTGCAGATCTAAAAAGTAACTGTATTTCTTCTAAAGTGGCGTTTTTAAATACCCATTGTTTGCTTGATCGAAAAGTATCATATAACCCCTTATGATCGATCTGATTTATAATAAAATCAGTAGTTGGTTGAATAATAATTGAAGTTAATTTAAGGTTGCCAAACAGTCCGGAAATATTAGAATGCTGATTACTTAATAATATTTTTTCTCCAGAGTATTTTTCATAATCGTCACCATATAAGTATTGCTTCTCTACTTTTGAGTCTGCTTCGGTTATATTGCAAAGAGATGTATCAGAAGTAACGAAGATGAGGCCCAATATATAAATTATTATAAATATAGCTTTTATTTTTACATTAATCCGCATCGTATCATCTCCTGATTCCTAAGTAATATTTAAGCAGCGCTCACTCCTTTTCTTACCTTAAATATCCGCTGCATTTTACCAAGCGTCTGGTTGGTCTTTAGGTAAAATAAATGATATTCATGGTAAAGTTCTGGCATAAATAGCGGAGCAGCTTTAAGTTAATTTAAAAGAATTCGAGCAGTATGCCCAAAGAGAGAACTGAGAATTTATATAAGATGCTTCATCGTGTGAAACTCACCGACTGTTAATTGAAGTTGCCATTTGGACTAATTTTGATAAGAAATTTAATTATGCATACACAGCGATCTATTTTAAAATCAATATTAACCTCACATTTTAGCAGATCTAAATATCTATTTTGGAATGAAAAGAAAGCTAACAAGCCAACTACCGCTGTAGCTGTACTTACTTCAAGAAAATAATTTACCATTCTGTTTATCCCAATTCATAATTTCGGTGGTGACGCTTATGTCACTATGTCGCCCCTAGTGTAAGATTTGAAAAATATGTCGCTCAATAGTGTTATCAAAAGGGCTTTTGATAACACTATTGACATTATAAGACTGAGTAATTAAGGATACTCAGATTTGCTCAATCCTTAGGAAAATATACTTAAAATTAATGTCCATGTCTTCCACCCATTCTGCCGCCGTCCATTCTACCGCCATCCATTTTTCCGCCACCACCCATTCTGCCATTACCCATCATGGCAAAAGATAAAGGATCAGCTGCCTTGACATTAATCTGCGCGTTCATGGCATCGGCCTGAGTCTGGGTAATCGCGCCTGCATCTTTGTAAAGTGCTACAATCTTCTTTTGAACATCAGCAGATTTTGTTGCCCATCCGAGTATAGCAGTTTTTTGGGTATCTGTAAGGGTCACACCCCGTAGCATACCAAAGCTGCCTGCGCCGTCTCTCATCATATCATGAGCCGAAGTCGAAGTGGAAAGGGCTGCAATAGCCGCATCTACGTTTTCTTTTATGGTATCGGCCTGGGCTTGGGTAATCAATTTCTGATCAACCAATATTTTTGCCAGATCATTTTTTAGGGACAAGTCTTCTTTTTCGAGAGATAATAGGTTCTTTTTTTGGTCGTCAGTTAGCTTTGAATCGTCAATCCCGCCACGCATCCCGTCATGACCGTTTCTGCCGTCTATAGAGATCTCTCCGTTGGCCAAATTGCTGTCGATTTGCGCTTTCTGGGCATCAGCCTGCGCCTTAGTCATTGAGCCGTTACTCACCATCTTATCGAGCAAGCTCTTTTGTAGATCCGCCATCTTCTGCGCATATTCTTTTACGTCTGCCTGCTGTGAAGTTGTCAACTTACTGCCGTCAATACCAAATAATCCACGAATCTTTATTGCAGTGGTAGAAGTTGAGGTAGCTGCAAAGATAGTTGTAGGAACTGCTACGGCCAAGATAACGCTAGTTGTAACCAATCCTTTTTTCAAATTCATAAAATACACATCCTTTTCATATAATCCTAAATTATTAAATACTTTTTGTGATTAAGTATGATTTAATTTTACATTATCACCGCAGTCAAAATCTCCGCTGAATTGTGGTAATTTTGAGGCTATTTTTTTATAAACTAAGTATCTACTTTGATTACTTACCTGTATTAGTTGTAATTGATTTCACAGATGTTAGT
>JAUZPS010000596.1 GCA_030705945.1 Bacillota bacterium | reverse complement strand
TGCTTTGGTTATTCTCAATAATCCCATATCCCGGAGCAAATCCAAAGAATCTACTGAAAGCATCCGCAACATCTCCAAGACCAATTACACACAAGCAAATAAAGACAAACATGCATGCAGTAGCTGTTAGTAGCAATCTTTTGAAAATGATTCTTTTTCTTATGTTAATACCAGACTTTTTATAAACAGAAGCCTTAATTCTTTTTTTTATTGCTGAATCTAAATTCATTTGTATATTTTCTTCAAGCAGCCTGTCAGTTTCGCTTATATCTAAAGTATCAAATATTTCAGTTAATTTTTCTTCCATCCTACAACACCCCTTCTATAAGATCTTTCAGTCTTGCCAACCCTCGAGAAACTTTTTTATCAATTGTATTTCCTTTGATACCAAGAGCCTTTGCTATTGTTTTTGTGCTTTCTCCAAAATAATACTTGCGAATAAATATCTCACTGTCAGGTTGGCCTAGGTCTTTTATGCAACTGATCAACATGGATTTCGTTTCTTTATCAACTCCGCCTCCATGCCCATTTTGATTTGAATACAGCATATCTCTGTGGTCATCGTCATCAAATGATATAGTATTTTCTATGCGCTTCTCATTTTTTCTGTACAAATCAATAGCCCTTCTTTTTGCGATTACAGATAGAAAAGCTTTTAGAGAACCCTTAGAAAGATCAATATTATTCCTGTTTTCATAAGCTTCAAAGAAAACACCGCTTACACATTCCTCAATATCTTCATCAGAACAAGCTGTATAAAGCTTATTACGAACAATCGTATAAACAAGCCCTAAATAGCTGTTCATAAGTTTTTCAAGACCTTTTTCAGGTTGTTCAATTAAAAGCAACAGTAAATTCTCGTCCAAACAAACACCATCCCCATCAAATTATATAACATCTTATTATATACATTCGCGCAATGGAATAAAATTCTGACATAAACTTTAAGAGGTTTTAAATTCGGCAAAATATAATAATGCTGTAACCCTCCCATCATATGAGGGTTACAGCATTATTATATTTAGAATTATTTTTCCACTATATATTTTGCTATTTTACATTCATAATACTTCCACGTCTTGCTCCTGATAACTAGTCATGACACACACGAAAGCCCTGATCGCTGCCCTTTCCATTCGCCTCGAAGTTGCCCCGGAAAGACGACTCGCAACAATAGTCAGCGCCGAGCCAACCGCCACCCTTCCAAACCCGGGCAGAACCACTATCAGGACCTCTGTAATCGCCCATACGAAAGCTCATATTGTTTGTCAGGTCTCCCTCTTTGTACCAGTCCCAGCACCATTCTCTTACATTGCCTGACATATCATAAAGACCTAACTCATTAGCCTTCTTGGCGCCGACAGATTTTATTTTATTCTTATTATTTTCTATTACAGTCCAGTTCCAATCTCCCGATAATTGTTTATCTCCGGAGTTTTTCCAATACCATGCCGCTTTATCTAAATCATCGCTTCCGCTGTATGTGTAACTCTTGCTCAGCTGACCTCCACCCGCAGCATATTCCCACTCTGCTTCTGTAGGTAATCGGTAACCATTAGCTCCTGTATTGATCATTACAGTCCAATTTATATCATCTTTATCATTCTTATTGTTCGGATCTTTTTTAGTCTTGTCAATGTTGTAATACGGTTTTAAACCCTCTTTTATACTCCTATTATTACAGTACTCTACACAGTCATACCAGCTTACTGATTCTACCGGCAGATCGTCGCCTTTGTAAACTGAGGGATTGCTTCCCATTACTTCAACCCACTGTTTTTGGGTTATCTCATATTTTCCGATATAAAAGTTTGGTATTGTTACACTTTTTCCATAATAGTTGGACTTTGTGTTTATGAAAGTCCCACCTTTGACTAACACAAATTTATCAGGATTTTCTTGTTTTTGTTGCGAACAAGCGCTTACAAAAACAATTATGACGACTACTATTACTGTTAAAAGAGGAATGAATAGTTTTCTCATTTGGATATCTCCCTTATAAATAGACAAAGCTATAGGCCGTCGTCTGTTAGACCGGCGGCCTTAGCAATATTTAATGCTTAAAAGAACTTTTTAATTTACTGTTACTTTAGCGCTTCCGCTGCTCTGATATCCTTCTACCACCACTGTCTGGTAAGACCAAGCGCTTCCGAGGTTCATACCTTTGCTTTTCCAAGCGTTTACATGGTTGCTAAAAGTGATTTTATTGTTGCCGCCGATTGATCTCTTTGACTGTCTAACACTCCAGAACTGAGTGAAAGTTTTAGTTCCTTCAATGGAAGGCTGATTAACTCTAGTAGTTGTATATATGTCGTATGTACCGCCATCACTAGTAACTGTGCCCTTTTTTGTTCCAGTAGGTCTATAAGTGCCCCAGTTATCAACTACATAATACTCTATAAGAGCATTTTTTGTCCACCCATAAAGCGCAAGATACGAATTACCCTGTGGAGCAAATTGGCTAGCAGTGTAGCTTACTGTTCTGGATGCCGAACCAGTATTCCAGCCTTTACCAATAACGAAATTCCCGCAGTTTTTCCATGTAACACTGAAACTGCCGCCAGAACCGTTGGTAGCGTTTACTGTTCCGCCGCCGGAGTTATAATTTTGCCAGTAGTATGAACTCGCTGCAAATGCGCCTAATGAGAACAAGATAGTAAAACTCATTACTACTGCCAAAAGCGCTACCATTTTTTTGATACTTTTCTGAAAACTCATACATTTTCCTCCTTTAAAATAAAAAAAATTATTTACAATTAATATTATAATAAATACACTTTATTTCAAAGGTAAAATTTTTACCTATAACTTGCAATATTTTTACCTGTTTAAAAATGGAATTACCAGGCCGCATTGTATTGCTCAAATATAAGTTCGCTTTGAAAAGCCCTTTTTCGGATGCTCAGCGCAACGAATAAGGGCGTTTCAAAAAATTCCTTGTTCAAGTTTTGTATGATGAAAACCCATTATATCAAGTTTTTGAAACTCCCAGTTGACCAGTTTATTTTTTGATACTATATAAAAAGCAATTAATCTTTTACATTTGCCTATCACAAAATAACG
>JAUZPS010000595.1 GCA_030705945.1 Bacillota bacterium | reverse complement strand
GAAAGTTGCTTAATGGAGGTTTTAAAGAATTATTCTTCAAAGCCCTTGAAGTTGCGGAAATTGCAGCAGAAATTGCATTAGCATTCGCAACCGGTGGAGGAAGTGTTCTGGCGCAGATTGTACTCTGGTTAGCCAAAACCCTGCCTGAGTTATTCAGAAAGGTCACAGCGGTATTAAGCTTTGTTGATACCATACGCAACTTTAAGCTTGATAATATAAAACAGTTCTTAGATCCATTGGGGGTAGGCGAATTCCTAGTAAAAGGACTGTTTGGCGAGTTGAGTCCATTTAATCAAGTGGACGGTGATGACAAAAAGAACGATGAGGCGCCGAATGGGGGAGGTAGAGAAACAGGCCTGTTAAAGGTCTTCCATGTGCTTTCAGGCGTGTTTAAAATGCTCAAGGGTGTTTACAACAAAGTAGCGGGCGCCATTAACAAAGTGCTTCCTGTCATAAATATTTCCACAAAGCCATGGTTTGACATGTTCAGCATGATTTATGCGGGAGTTGTAAAAGCCATGGAGGTTGTGCAAAACCCTGCCGAAGCGCTTGGGGAAGGTGTTGGAAAGTTGAAGGAAGCCATAGGCTCATTCTTTGGCAATATCAAATCAAAGGTAGTTGAGACAGCCGCAGGAATCAAAGAGAAGGTCATGATTTTAGGAAAGCCTGCTCAGCTAATGAAATTGATTGCAAATAAGGCCATTGACATGGTGCTGGACTTCATCATTACACATCCACCGTCAGCCCTAATTAAAGCCGTATTTAAGGTCATAGAAGCCGTATCCGGCAAATCCCTTGTAGAACTCGTGCGGCAGTATATACCTTTTGCGGACAAGCTGCTAAACAAAATAGCTGAATCAGGACCGGTTTCAGGACTGCTTAAACCATTGCAAGGCCCCATTAACCGTGTGGGCGGCATGATTGACGACGTTTCAGATAAAGCCGTCAGTATGGTTGATGATTCTGAAAAGAAATCAGTAAGCGCTTTTGGAAGCGGCGCGGCGGTATTAAAAGAACTTATGGGAAATGGTTCGGGAAATAAAAATGCGAAGGGTCCGGCTGGAGACAAAAAAGGCGGAGGCATACTTGGCGTAATAAAGAGCGGAATACACACCAGATTGATGGCTTTGGGGCAGAAGCTGCTTGAGAAGGGCAAGGGCATTATTAAGACATCAGTGGGTAAGGTTAAGGGATTGATCTTTGGACCAAAGGTTGATTTCAAAATTGGCAGTGAAAACCATGAATTGTGGGTTGAGAAGCGTGGCGATAGAAATGTTGTCGTGATGGCAAGTAAAGAAGAAGATTTAATTAAAAAAATAGAGGATTTTAATAATCAAGTCTCGAATATGTCAGATAAAGAAAAGAAGGAAAAAATTAGCAGTTTACTTGCCAAGCTAAAGAGACTTACCAATAAGTTGGCAGATATCAAGGACGAAAAAAAGATTTCAAAGGATGAATTAACAAGCGCTACTGGACTTATTGCAGAGATTAAAACCGCTTTAACGGGAGTAAGTGAGGTTGATGAGAATAATAATGGGACAAAAGAGCTTATAGGTAAAGAGGTTTATGGACCATTCTATAAACAAGCTGTACAATACCATAAGAAGTATCCCGATTATTTTCCAGATCCAGATCAGAGTAGACTTGTTCAAGGCAAGGAATTAAAGAATAAACGAAAAGATTATGATTCTATGACAGCAAAGGGTGAATTAGAAAAAGGGCACCATATACAGGGACTAGCTATGGGTGGGGAAAATGAAAGTGAAAATATTACTCATACTGGAGAATCTACAATCAGCCGTTCGAAATTAACTAAAGAGCAGCAACAAAGATATTATAATGAAGGTCATACAAAGAACAAGAATTATAAGATAGCAAAAATTAAAGAAGATCCAAATGGTGATATAATTGTTAATGGTAAAAATTATTCTTTTGGATTAAATGATTTACATACTTTGGCAACTAATTTTCAAAATAATGTATTTAGATGGCAGAGAGAGGTTGGATTAAGAAAATAATAGGAGTGAATTTTATGATTACTGACTTAATAAAAGGAATTTGGTTTGGTGAAAGAGAAGAATCATTATATGACGAGAGCAATAGTATAGAACAAAATAAACTGTTAGATTATTTGAAAGAATTTAAGCAGGGTGATTTCTCGAAAAAACTAGAATTTATGGATTTTTTTACAAAAAGCGATGATTCTAAAGTTTATAATCTTGGGATACGTATATTTTTATCTATTGCTAATCATGAGGATTTCTCACATATTCAGGAATTCCTTGGAGAGTGTGAGGAAGAAAAAATAAGAATTTTTTTGGCTTTTGTTGATGAGTCATTATCATATCAGACAATTCCATATCTTTTAGCTTTGATGGGAGAGTGGGAGGAAACAGAAATAGAAGAAAAAATTTCATATACTATTGGTTATATGATAGGTTATAACGATGTAGAATGGAGAACTTGTAGTGTGGACGAATTAGGAGAAAGTTTTATAAAATTTTCGGAGAAGAATGATTTGAACAAATATTATTATTCAGGAGAAGAATTTTTTGTAGGGGACTTAACTAAAACACTAATTTCTGATGCTTTTATTTGTAAATCCAATAATAAACCATTTTACTATAGTCAAATGTCGTCTATATTATCAAATAGTACAGGTATACTTTGTCCTATTTCTAATGGAACAGTAATAGATGATAAAAAAATTAATGAACTTATGGAATATGTTGAGAAGGTAGCTAGTTTAAAATTGGAAAAGGGATACAAGTACTTTTATGGAATACAAATATAAGAGGGGAGAAGGCAATGGAGGATTTAAGTGCAGATTGGAAAAACTGGGTAACTATATTGGCTGGAAATTTTAAGTCAAAAGAGCATGCTGAAGAGTTTATGAAAATAGGAGAGATAAACGGTGAGCGAAAACCATTGCAATTCATGGATGCTTTTAAGTTAAAAGGAAATGTTGAGAAAAAAATTGCTATATCACATTTTGAAAAAACATCAAATATGATAGAAGAGTTATTTTCTGGACTTCCTTATGGAGATAGAATTGAAAAGGAAATGTT
>JAUZPS010000594.1 GCA_030705945.1 Bacillota bacterium | reverse complement strand
GTCTGCATTTTACTATCAAAGCTGAACTTTTCGCAACTTATGAATCAAGGTATATATTTTGCAATATAAAAAACAGATGTAAAATGTTTATTGCAAAATATATAGTATAAAACTAATTTTACTGTAAACTATCTGTTTTTATAAACAAAAAATCATTTTGTATCTTAATCAATACCGGAAATTCGATGCATACAATTAAACATCACTTCATTAAACACCACTTGAAACACCACTTGAGCATTATTATTTATTTGTCAGCAGATAGAATATAAAAACTGCGTAAGATATGCCACACGCAATGAAAGGTAACGGATTTAATTTCTTATTTAATTTCGACCATGATAACACAATAAAAGAAGACACTAAGGATAAAATGCAACTTACTAATGCGATATCATTTAGTTTCCACGACGTAAACATAATACCAATAGCAACAGGTATGCAACTTTGAAAGACCATTGCCCCGCTAATGTTTCCAAGAGCTAAAGAATCTTTGCTTCTTCGTATCCAAATTATACTATTAAACTTTTCCGGCAATTCAGTAGCAATTGGAGTAATAATTAAGGAGAGCGCCATTGCTGAAATACCTAGTGAATCAGATATCCCCTCAATATTTGATACAAAAAAATATGATCCGAATATAATACCTGCCAAAGCAATAATCAGTTGAACTAAAATAGCTGGTAAATTAACTTTTTTATTAAATATTTTTAAAAGATATAACTTATCAAGTTCCTGATAGCTAGAACTATCGGATTTAACAGTTATAAATATATAATATATATAGCTAAAAATTAAGATGATCGCAATTGATCTCTTAATGGAACTATTGTTTAAGAATGATGCTATTATTCCTGTTGAATATATTAATATGAAAAACTTAAGATCTCTAAGTAGAATTTTGTTATTAATCTTTAAAAATATCCCGCTCTTTCTTCTCCGACAAAATATAATGACACTTAAACCGGTTATAAAAAAGGCTAATGTACTTAACATAAATGGAGCTCCTAAAATTGCTCCTATCCCAATATCTACCGAATTTGAATTATATTCATTCATTGATGATAGAATTGCTATTATTGGTACAATTGTCTCGGGAAGACATGTTCCGACTGCTGAAAATATACTGCCAACAACGCCATCACCAAAGTTTAGAAAATTACCAAACCATTCAATTCCATTTGTAAATAACTCACAACTTAGTAGAATTATTATTAAACCCAGAACCAATAATATTACCTGCGTTCCCATGTTTTAATCATCCTTTTGAAAGCTTTTAATAAAAGTTACTTTAAATATCTTCAGATTAATACTATTCATTAAAAAACTTATATATTCCAAATAGGGTCACTATATTTGTTTTTAGCCCTAAGCATAAAAAAAACAGCCTTCGTATGAAAGCTGTTTTTTAAAATAATTTTAGATAAAATTACCAAATAAATACTTGTTTTACTTTAGTTTTTAACAATTATTTATTTTCTACTAATATTTCAGATCCATTTACTTCATCTCTTGTGTACTTATGATTTCTAGCTGCTTCCTCAATTTCTCCAAATGCCCAATAGTTTGCATTAACATCTGGGAAAGAAGGTTTAGTCACTTTTAATGGTCCGCGATAAAGCATTCTATTAATTATAGTAACAACTTCTGCGCGTGTAATGTTATTATTTGGTTTGAATGATCCGTTACTATAACCTTGAATTAATTTAAATCTATAAATTTCTTCAATATATTTGACAGCCCAATGACCCTTAATATCATTAAAGTGTAATGTAGACGGAGAAATATATTTCAGCTGTAAGTAATTAAATACTACAGTAGCTAATTCTGCTCTAGTTATTGGAGCATCAGGGTGGAACGTTGAATCTATATAGCCTTTGAAGATTCCACTCTTAGTTACAGCTTCGATATAGCCTTTTGCCCAATGCTTATTTGATACATCAGCATAAGTCATTGTCTTGTCTTTTGTTATTGGAAGACCCATTATACGAGCAAATATAGCAGCGACTTCCGCTCTTGTTATCTGCTTTTCAGGCTTAAATGTTTTGACATTGTTTTTATCATTGTAGCCTACAATATACGCGCTATGACTACCAGCATTAAACCTATTTGAATAGAGCAGAACTCTTATAGTGGATTTATCATCGAAACCTGATGTATTACCAGCCGGAATACCTGTTGTTTCATTACTTGTTATTGAAACTGTGTTGTCTGTATACTCTTCAGCTTTAGACAATAGATCAACTTTTACTTTATATTCCTTGATGTACGATGCATTTGGCGCAAGGTTTCCAATATTCCACTCAATTGAATCACCATTTACTGTTCCATTGGCTGCATCCAAAATTTTTGTAAACTGAGGTATCTGAGCTTTCATAATAACATTTGTAGCATTAACTGTTCCGATATTTTTGTATTCGATTGAGTAAGTTATTACTTTTGATTCCTCATATCTACTCTTATCAGAAGTTATAAATACTGCCAAATCAGCTCCTGGAACATATATAGGTTTTACTGATGTAGGCTGTATTACTATTATAGGCGTCGATGTAGCACCTGGTGTAGGTGTTGCAGTTGGTGTTCCAGTTGGTGTATCAACACTAACAGGTCCTCCCGGTGGATTCGTAGATGGCTGTGTAACTATTAATGGTGTCGAAGTAGAAGTAGCCACTGGTGTTGATGTTGCTGGCGACGCTGTGGTCGAATTAGTAGGTGTTGTTATTGTATTTGTAGACGTCGCTGTTTCCGTTGCTGTCGACGTTACATTTGTAGCCGTTGGTGTTACTGTTGATGTTGTAGCTACTGGTGTTGATGTTGCTGTTGACGTTGCCGTCGATGTTGATGTTGATGTTGATGTTGATGTTGATGTTGCTGTTATTGCTGTTGATGTTGGATTTGTAGCTGTTGGTGTTACTGTCGATGTTTCTGTTGACGTTACACTTGTAGCTGTTGGTGTTGAAGTTGCTTCTGTATCTGTAACTGTTGGTATTGTTGTAGCTGTTGATGTTGGTGTAACTGTCGATGTTGTTGATGTTGGTGTTACTGTTGATGTTGTTGGTGTTGGTGTTACTGT